>JAAZDH010000049.1 GCA_012512865.1 Clostridiaceae bacterium
ACTTAGTACTTGCTATGTCTGCTCTAAAGGTCTGACATTTTTCTAATTGACTTTTAGAGGAAGATCATATACTTTATTACACGGAGGCGTACCGAAGAGGTCATAACGGAAACGACTCGAAATCGTTCGGTCGGCTTTGAAACCGGCTCGTGAGTTCGAATCTCACCGCCTCCGCCAGTCCACAACGCTGTCAGTCCTATGGACTGGCAGCTTATTTATTTGGCTGTCAGTTGAGGCAAATTCAACTGCGGCAATACCGGCTCAGGTGGTAACTGAGAGAGTGAAGTCTTATCGATCCACGTCATGGCATTAGCTGACGCCAATTTAGAGTTAACTCCAGATGAGCGTAGGTATTGGCTGTAATTGCAAAATCACTGTGCCCCAGCCATTCTTGAATTTGCTTCAAGGGTACTCCGCAAGCCAACAGCAAACTGGCACATGAATGGCGAAGGTCGTGGAAACGCATCTTACGAAAATCATGTTCAACCATAAACTCAGGAAATTGCCGTGTCAGGTAATCGGGTTTTATTCGATTACCCAGTTGGTCCACATAGATGTAAACCCCTTGTTTTTTGTTGTAGGATTTTCCACAGAGTTTCTTATAATACTGCTGTTCCTCCCGCATAGCCAATAACTTTGCCCGGAACTGCGGTACAAGGGGTAATGTACGATAGCTGGACTTTGACTTCGTTGTGTCGGCTTCTACTACAACTCTTTTCCCATCAATTGTTGCCACAGTTACGGTATGCTCGATAGTAATGGTATTGGCTTCAAAGTCAATGGCTTCCCATTTCAAACCTACAATTTCGCCCCGGCGCAGCCCATAAAATACGCCCAGGATGCCTCCCAATTCCAGCTTGTGTCCTTTTACTGCTTCAAAGAGTGCAACAACCTCGGCTTGCTTGAGGAATTTTCCGACATAGCGTTCCTTTTTCGGCCTTTTGACTTTATCCATGACAGTATGAGGGTACTTAAACACTCTCTTGCGGATATCCATAAATTTCATACGAAGATCATTGAAATTGGTTTCAGGATGTTCATAAAATAACCATATTGCTTTAGCGGCATCAATTGCCGATCCTCCTCCCAGAGCAATTATAACATCAGGGTGAAAGGCTTCTGCTGCCATAACACCTTCTCTTACTATATCAACTGTCGGGTCTGGCTGTACCCTGTCAAAAATCTCTGAATGCACATAATTTCTGCCTTCACGTTTTCTTAAATGGTACAGGACTTTTTCTGCATATTCCAGTTTGACCATTACTTTATCCGTAACAATAAAAGCTCTTGAGATGTTAGGCATTTTTGACAGATACTGGACAGAGCCAGGTTGGAAATAGATTTTCTCCGGTATTTTAAACCACTGCATATTGTACCTTCTCCTTGCCACACGTTTCTTATTGATTAAATTTACTGCAGTGATATTAGCAGTTGTTCTGTTTCTGCCAAAGGAGCCGCAGCCTAATGTGAGTGAAGGCATATTGGTATTATATATGTCCCCTATAGCACCATGACTGGAAGGCTGATTGACAATAATTCTTCCGGTGTTTACCCTTAAAACAGGCCAATATGGGACATAATTTCTCCCTGGATAAAGGATATTCAAGTCCTACCCCTTCAATTTCAGCAACCAGTATTTTTGTATCCTCCGGGACCTTAATTCCCGCCATTTGTGCGATGGTTTGAGCAGATTTGCCAACAATTTCCGGGTTCATGGCACATTTCTTTTCATCAATAGCCAGACTTTCCAGCCTTCCCCTTTCTTCTTCATTGACAAAACAACAGCCTAGTTTCTTCATATATTCCGTAACAGGTTCGAATATATCCTTGTCAATAATAACCGCCTGCTCTGAGGCGCAAATCATACCGTTATCAAAGGTTTTTGATAAAATTAAATCGGTTACCGCCCTCTTTATATCCGCTGTTTTTTCTATATAACAGGGTACATTACCCGGACCAACTCCCAATGCAGGTTTTCCGGCACTATACGCTGCTTTGACCATGGATGAGCCGCCTGTGGCCAGTATTAAAGAAATACCATCATTTTTCATCAATGCCTGGGTAGCTTCTATGGAGGGATTTTCTATCCATTGAATACAGTATTCCGGGGCTCCTGCTTTAACAGCCGCATCTCGTACAATTCTGGCAGCCTCTGCACTGCATTGCTGTGAACCGGGATGAAAAGCAAAAATAATCGGGTTTCTCGTCTTCATTGCAATAATGCACTTAAATAATGTAGTTGATGTAGGATTTGTAACCGGTGTAATACCGGCAATAATACCAACCGGTTCTGCAATTTCAAAATAATCTTCTTCTTCATTTTCATTAAAAATACCTACAGTTTTTTCATATTTTATACTGTGGTAAATATACTCAGTAGCAAATAAGTTTTTAATAATTTTATCTTCATAGACTCCCCTTTGGGTTTCTTCAATTGCCAATTTTGCCAGCCTCATA
>JAAZDH010000378.1 GCA_012512865.1 Clostridiaceae bacterium
ATAAATATAACAACTTGTTACCAAGGGTGCTTCCCTGTTCCACCACCTCCCCGATGGTGCTTACAATGCCTATGGGACCTGTCATCTGGCTTATGGAAGCCCTGCCGGTTATCAGCCATATTATACTGTAGGCCACACTCCTTACCACGGAATAGGCATAAATAATCGAATGCTTGATAACCTCCGGCAAAGTTCCCTTCTTAAATTCAAAATCTATTCCAAGGTAATACTGCTCGCCTATAACCTGGACATATGGCGTTATTTCAAGCATTAATTCCGAGCCATTTCTTAATACGGTCATTTTTACCGTATTACCCTTATTTGTGCTCATAAACCTGTCTATGTCCTCTTTTTTATATATAGATGTATCGTTCAGCATGATAACCTTGTCACCGGGCATCAACCCTGCTTTTTCCGCGGGTGAACCTGGTAAAACAGCATCAACCACGTTGGTCAGCACGCCGGATTCCTGCATGACATTGAACCCAAAAAGGTATTTCTCCTGCTTCTCCATTTTCAGTGGCTCCACCATCGTCTCAAATCTCTTACCGTCTCTTATTACCTCAACCTTTGCGGGACTCCCCTTGTAGACATACAGGAACTGCACAAGATCCATGGGCTGGTATACCCTTTTGCCGTCATATTTTATTATTTTGTCCCCTTCCCGCAATGAGGCATTGTAAGCCGGGGAGCCTTCCTCCACGTAAACAAGGCTTGTTGTGGTATAACCGGTAATGCTGAACACCACTGCAAGGACCAGTATGGCAACAAACAGGTTTGACAGCGGGCCTGCGGCTATTACGGCAAACCTCGCAAACAACGGTTTTTTATTAAAAGCCCTCTCACTATCCGATCTTTCTTCCTCCCCCTCCATTTTCACATACGCAAGTATTGGGAAAAGCCTCAAAGAATATGTAGTTTCTCCCTTTTGCACGCTGAAAATTTTCGGGCCGATAAAAAGAGAAAACTCAAGAATCTTGATATTTGCCAGCCTGGCTGCAATAAAATGCCCCGTTTCATGGATGATAACAATAAAATTAAACGCCAAAATTGCTAAAAGGAAATTCATCCCGGCAACTCTCCTTTGCTGCATATTCGGGCAGCTTCTTCCTTTGCCCACGCATCTGCTTCTATTATATCATTAATTGAAGGATTATTATTCACTTCATGTTTTTGCATTACTTTTTCAATAAGCTCAAAGATATGGATAAACTTGATTTTCCCGTTTAAAAACAACTCCACGGCCTTCTCGTTTGCCCCGTTCATTACCGCAGGCATCGTGCCTGACTTTTTTAAAGCCCCGTATGCAAATTTAAGGGTGGGAAAAGTATCGTGGTCAGGCTCCTCGAAGGTAAGAATCCCTGTTTTTATGAAGTTGAGCCTTAAAAAACTGTTGTGCTTTCTTCCCGGGCAGGTCAAAGCAAACTGTATTGGGATTCTCATGTCAGGAGCTCCCATTTGTGCCATAATGGACCCGTCAACATATTCCACCATGGAATGGACTATGCTTTGCGGATGTATCAACACATCAATTTTATCCTCGTTTATATTAAAAAGCCACCTTGCTTCAATAATCTCCAAGCCCTTGTTCATCAATGTGGCGCAGTCAATTGTAATCTTGTTTCCCATTGTCCAGTTCGGATGCTTTAATGCATCTTCCAAGGTTACGTGAAGCAGATCTTTGCGCCTGCAACCCCTGAAAGGGCCGCCGGATGCGGTTAATATAAGCTTTGAAATATCATCCTTGTTGTTTCCCATGATGCACTGGTATATTGCCGAATGCTCGCTGTCAACGGGAATAATATCAACGCCATGTTTTTTTGCCTCCTCCATGACCAGGCTGCCGGCAACCACCAGCGTTTCCTTGTTTGCAAGGGCTATATTCTTCTTATGCCTGATTGCTTCCATGGTTGGCATAAGACCTGCAATGCCCACTATTGCGTTGACGACTAAATCAACGTATTTAAGGGCTGCCACCCTGGCAAGCCCCTCTGCCCCTGATAATACGTCAACCTTTAAATCTTTAAGTCTCCAGCGGAGTTCATCCGCGTGTTCATCGGAAGATATTGAAACGGCCTTGGGTCTAAACTCTCTCACCTGTTTTTCGAGCAAATCAATGTTTTTATCTGCTGCCAGGCCATGCACCCCTATATTTAAATTACGGGCCACGTCAAGGGTTTGCATGCCTATTGACCCCGTTGAGCCAAGTACTGATATACTTTTTCTCATTTTACTCTCCCCTGGTAATACTTTCTGTTTATTCCACGAGGTACTAACTGCTTTCATAACAAGAAATACAGGTATGCGTATATAAGCGGGCATAACAGCAACACGCTGTCAAACCTGTCCAATATGCCTCCATGCCCGGGCATTATACTGCCATAATCTTTAATGCCCGTATTTCTCTTAATTGCAGAAGCTGCCAAATCCCCCACCTGTGAGATGATGCCGCATAGCATACCCATTATTATGTAGTTATAGTAAGGGACATGACTTATTCTTTGCCCAATCAAAAACCCGTACAAGGCAATCGCGGCAACAGCCCCTATTACACCGGATATTGCCCCTTCCACTGTTTTGTTGGGGCTAATTGATGGAATAAGCTTTCTTTTCCCCAGGGTAATACCGCCAAAATACGCAAAAGTATCTGTTGCCCATGCTCCTATAAAGACAATCCATACATGATATACCCCGTCTTTTAATTCCCTTATCAATATAATGAACAGGAACATGAAAACAGTTAGAAAAATCCCGTATATAGTCATAGCTATATCGGCCGTATTGTATTTTTTACGAAAAAACACCGGCAAGGAGAAAATAATAACCATTATTATTGCAACGGCGATGAACAGTAAATCCTTCCCTTCGGTAAAACCTGTGATAAGCACAATGACGGAAGACAAGTATCCAACCCACCTGGCCGGTTTATACCCCGCTTTTGAAACCGCATTGTAAAACTCGTGAACTGCGGCAACCGATAAAACAAGCACTGCTGCAACAAGAGTTTCTTTCGAAATCAATACCGCGGCCAACAATAAAGAAAGCCCTATCAAGGCGCTTGCTATCCTTATTTTTAACATCATCAGATTCCTCCGAACTTTCTCTTCCTTTTCTGGTAACTTCGTATGGCTTTTAACAAGTCCTTCTTTGAAAAATCAGGCCACAGTACGTCCGTATACCACATTTCAGAGTATGCACATTGCCATAAGAGAAAATTGCTGATTCTCTTTTCACCGGCCGTTCTTATAAGCAAATCAGGATCTGGTATACCTGACGTATACAGCTTGCTCGATATCAATTCTTCGTTTATATCATCAATAACCGTCCTGCCTTCAATTGCATCTTTTGCAATTATCCTGGCCGCCCTTGCTATTTCACTTCTGCCTCCGTAGTTCAATGCAATATTAAGAACCAAGCCGGTATTCGACCTTGTTAACTCCATCACCCTGGGTATTTCTTTCTGCAGCTCCCCGGAAAGGGCCTGCAAATCCCCAATTACCCTTATCCGTATATTACTGCCCGACAGTTCCTCTTCGGCCTTTTCCAGGAATTCATATATCAGCCCCATGAGGGAATCAACTTCACTTTTCGGTCTTTTCCAGTTTTCAGTGGAAAATGCATAAACGGTAACGTACTTTATTCCTATTTCTGAGCAATACAAAACAACATCCCTGAGAACCCTGGAACCTTCCCTGTGCCCCACACTTCTCGGCATGCCCCTGCGGTTCGCCCAGCGTCCGTTTCCGTCAGGTATGATAGCTATATGCAAGGGTAAATTCCCCTTGTTTGTTTTAAGCTTCCTCATTGAAAACCTGCCTGATAAAAGCATTTCTGCCTCCGTTTAAAATAATTCAGCTCCCCGGTCAAAGATCAGCAATTTCCGGGAAGCCTCCGGTGCAAATAATAAATCTATGTACTTAAATTACAAAAAGGATTGCATGCAAGGATTTCAACCTTGTTTTCATCAATACCTTCTACCCTGATAATTCTAAAATAATCCTTGTAATTTCCATCCCGGCAGCTATTGTCCTTGCAGAGCGGGGAAACTGTCACTTTAACATCCGAAATTGTAATACCCTTGCTCTCAAGTATTGCTGCCGCCCTTTTCAACTCCATGCCAACGATATCAGGAATATCCATTATCATGCCCCTGGCATTTTCATTATTTTTATTATTACACTCCAATTATTATGCTCATAAAATTTTCATCATGCTTCCAAGGTTACAATTATACTTCCAGGATTTCCTTGCCTTTTAAATCAACTATTTTGTCAATTTCCGAGATGTACTTGTCGGTCAAATCCTGGATATCCTTTTCAGCATTTTTAAGGTCATCTTCCGTAATTTCCCCTTCTTTTTTAAGTGCCCTGTATTCTTCTATTGCATCTCTCCTTATATTTCTTATGGCTATCTTTGACTCTTCGCCATATTTTTTCACTATCTTTAACAGCTCTTTTCTTCTTTCCTCGGTAAGCATCGGGAAAATCAACCTTATTACCCTGCCGTCATTATTGGGGTTTATGCCTATATCTGATTTTTGAATCGCTTTTTCAATTTCCTTCAATGTATTTATATCCCACGGCTGTATTACTATAACCCTGGCTTCAGGTACGGATATGTTTGCCAGCTGGTTTACAGGAGTAGGCACGCCGTAATAATTTACCGTCACTTTATCCAGGATTGCCGGGTTTGCCCTGCCTGCCCTTAACCGGGACAATTCCTGTTTCAATGCACTTATGGCCTTCTTCATTTTCTCCTCAACCTGCATATATTCGCTTGTAGACATACAAACCACTCCCTTTCATGTAATAGATGTTCCAATGTCTTCGCCCAGTACAACTTTTACAATGTTTTCGGGGCGATCAATACCAAATACTATAATAGGAATATTATTATCCATGCTTAGCGATGTGGCTGTAGAATCCATTACTCTTAACCTTTGATTCAGAATATCCAGGTAGGATATCCTGCTGTATTTTTTGGCATTGGGATTCTTGGCCGGGTCATCATCGTACACACCATCAACTTTCGTTGCCTTCAATATGACTTCGGCATCAATTTCAGCAGCTCTCAAGGCAGCGGCAGTGTCAGTCGTAAAATACGGGTTGCCGGTGCCGCAGGCAAATATAACTATTCTCTTTTTTTCAAGATGCCTGATTGCCCTTCTCCTGATGTAGGGCTCGGCAATTTGCCTCATTTCTATCGCGGTCTGCACCCTCACCGGTATGCCTTTCGACTCCAATGCATCTTGCAGGGCAAGTGCATTCATTACCGTGGCCAGCATGCCCATGTGGTCTGCCGTGGTACGATCCATTCCCTTCCCCATCCTGCCTCTCCAGAAGTTACCTCCGCCTACAACAATAGCTATTTCAACCCCCAGCTCAAAAACAGTTTTTAAATTCTCAGACAGGCCATCGAGCGTTTTCTGGTCCAAACCAAAGTTGGCTTCTCCTGCCAGCGCTTCCCCGCTTATTTTCAATACCACTCTTTTATACTTGGCTTTTTGCTCCTGTACGGGCACATTTTGCTCCTGCATAGGCATATTCCTCCATTTTTAAAAAGCAGCAGGCTTAAACCTGTCATAAAAAAGGGCCATATGTTATATGACCCTTTTAACCGATTTGCTTCATTACCTCTTCGGCGAAGTCCTCTTTCTTCTTTTCAATCCCTTCTCCTCTTTCAAACCTTGCAAACCTTCTAATGGTTATATTCTCACCTATTAATGCAATTTTTTCAACAAGAAGGTCATTGATGGTTTTATCGGGATCCCTTATCCACGGCTGTTCTAACAGGCATACATCCTTGTAAAATTTCTCCAGCCTTCCTTCAACTATTCTCTCGACTATCTTCTCAGGCTTCCCTTCATTCAGGGCTTGCACCTTGAGGATTTCTTTCTCCCTTTCAATAATCTCCCGGGGTATATCTTCCCTTCTTACATATTCAGGCTTTGCTGCAGCTATCTGCATGGCTATCTCTTTTACAAATTGCCTGAATTCTGTATTCCTGGCTGCAAAATCGGTTTCGGTGTTCACTTCTACAAGAACACCTATCCTTCCGTCTCCATGAATATACGCATCTACTACACCTTCTGTAGCTATCCTGCCCGATTTTTTGGCTGCAGCTGCAAGTCCTTTCTCTCTTAAGTATTGAATGGCTTTTTCCATGTCCCCGTTTGCTTCCGTAAGGGCCTTCTTGCAATCCATCATGCCTGCTCCGGTTCTTTCCCTGAGTTGTTTAATCATTTCGGTGGTAATCATGAAAACTCCTCCAAAAACAGTATTTTGTTATTTAATTTTCTTTTTAATATTTTATCATTATATTTTTCTTTATATTTTGCTTTTTTAGGCTTAAATAAACCTAACCTGGCAAGCCGTTTTCATTTCCGGGCCGGTTGGATTTGCCAGCCCAAGAGTTTCACTGGTCTTCGCCGGCTTCTTGTGCTGC
>JAAZDH010000379.1 GCA_012512865.1 Clostridiaceae bacterium
ATACTATTTCCCGAGGTGTTCATTAATGGGATTAATAGTGGGGATCCCGCGCGCCCTATTTTTTTACCAGTATTACCCGCTGTGGAAAACGTTCCTGGAAGAGCTTGGCGCAGAGGTGGTTGTGTCGGGCAATACGAATAAAAAGATAATGGATGATGGTGTCGGGAAATGTGTGGATGAAGCCTGCCTTCCGGTAAAAGTATACCACGGCCACGTGATGGATTTAAAAGACCGGGTTGATTGCCTGTTCATACCAAGGCATACAAGTATATCAAGGAATGAATATGTATGCCCCAAGTTCGGTGGTTTGCCGGACATGGT
Source organism: Clostridiaceae bacterium (assembly GCA_012512865.1). Lineage (GTDB taxonomy): Bacteria > Bacillota > Clostridia > Acetivibrionales > DUMC01 > Ch48. The sequence goes on from JAAZDH010000379.1 coordinate 322, forward strand.
AAGGAACACTCTTACAGGGTTGCCGCCAATAATTGACGTGGAGGTTAACTTGAGAAAATCAAGGGCTAATGCAATGAAAGCGGCAATGGAGGCCGGGAGTTTTTTTACAGGGGATGCCGGGAAAATAAAAATAGCTTACAGGAAAGCCATGGCAGCTTATAAGAATTATAGGGTAAAGATTAAGAGAGGGGCATTCCCGGGGGAAGTCCCGGGCTGCCTTGGCAAGGGGCCGGGAACAGGCGGCACGGCAGATTATGATGCAGGCAGCAATCACCTTAAAATAGCTGTCATAGGCCATAGTTACAACCTATACGATGATTACGTGAATATGGGAATTGTTTTGAAACTCAGGAAATCAGGTGTCAACATAATTACAATTGATATGATTGACGATGATGTAATCCGTGAAAAATCCAATCTCCTGAACAAGAAACCTTTCTGGTACTTTGGCACAAGAGCCCTGGGCAGCATTTACCATTTACTGGGCATGGATGACCTGGATGGAATTATCTATATTATGAGTTTCGGTTGCGGGATAGATTCTTTTATTTGTGACCTGGCGGAAAGAAAAACCAGGAGAGAAAAAAACATACCGTACATGGTGCTCACAATTGATGAGCACTCCGGGGAAGCCGGAATAAACACCAGGCTTGAAGCTTTTACAGATATGATAAGGTGGAGGTATTGCAATGAAAGTGACTTTTCCACATATGGGAAACCTGTATATAAGTGCCAAGGTCCTATTTGAAGAATTAGGCATAGATTATGTTATTCCCCCCTTTACCAGCAAAAAAACGCTGGAAATAGGAACCAGGTATGTTCCAGAGTGTGCCTGCCTTCCTTTAAAAATAACCATCGGGAATTTGATCGAGGCGCAACAGCTTGGTGCAGATACCGTGTTAATGGCCGGAGGATGCGGCCCCTGCAGGTTTGGTTATTATTGCGAGATGTACAGGGAAATCTTGAAGGACTTGAACTGCAACATGGATATCATAACGCTGGAACCACCTGGAGCTCACATATCCAGGCTTTTGCAGGGAATAAGAAAGCTTTTGGGAGGCTGCAACCTGTATAAGATGGCAAGGGCAGTAAAATGCTTTACACGGGTTGTGATGGAGGTTGACGAGATAGAAAGGCTGGTTTTTAAAATAAAACCCCGGGAGCTGGATAAGGGCGGGACGGATGAAATATATAAAGCATTCAAGAAAGATGCCCTCAAGGTAAAAGGGGCAAGGCAAATTATAGAATTGGTAAGAGAAACCAAGAATAAGCTTATGAAGGTAAAAACCGATGAAAAGGCAAAGCCTTTAAAGATAGGGATAGTAGGGGAAATCTATTCTACGATTGATTCCTGGACCAATATGGACATCCAATCAAGGCTTGGGGCAATGGGAGTTGAAAGCCACCGTTATGTGACTATCAGCAATTGGGTGATTGAGCATATAATAAAGAAAGCCTTAAAGATTCCAAGGGATTTAAGCTATGAACACGCTGCAAGACCGTACCTTGGGAAAATGATCGGCGGGCATGCCCTGGAAACCATAGGTAATACAGTATTATACGCGCTACGGGGATACGACGGCATAATCCAGGTCTACCCCCTTACATGCATGCCTGAAATCGTGGCTGAAAGTATATTGCCGGCGGTTGAGAGAAATTATGATATTCCGGTATTGACATTGATTATTGATGAAATGACGGGCGAAGCAGGGTATATTACACGCATAGAGGCATTTGTTGATTTGATTTTAAGGAAAAAGGAGAAGAAAGTTCTTGACCTTGGATACATATTACCTGGGTATTGATGTCGGCTCCGTGAGCACCAATCTGATCCTCATGGACGAGAACGACATCATATTGAAAAAACTATATTTAAGAACCAGTGGCCAGCCCATAAGAGTATTATGCGAAGGCTTGAGTATTCTCAAAGAATATATAGGCGAAAATGTCTCCCGTATCGGCAGCGTTGGTGCTACTGGCAGCGGAAGGAGGCTTGCAGCTGTTATTGCAGGAGCGGATATAGTGAAAAACGAGATTACCGCCCATGCCGTTGCAGCCCAAAAGGTTGTGCCCGGTGTTCGGACGATCATGGAAATAGGCGGGCAGGACTCAAAAATTATTTTTTTAAAAGAAGGGGTTGTCCATGATTTTGCAATGAACACGGTATGTGCCGCAGGTACGGGGTCATTTCTTGACAGGCAGGCAGAGAGGTTAGGAATACCAATATCGGAAATCGGGAAATTCGCGTTGCGTTCAAAATCGCCGGTAAGGATAGCAGGCAGGTGCGCCGTTTTCGCTGAATCCGACATGATACACAAGCAGCAGGCCGGGTATTGCCTTGAGGATATTATTTGCGGGTTGTGCGAGGGATTGGTCCGGAACTACCTGAACAACCTGGCAAAAGGCAGGGAAATACATGAGCCTGTAATGTTCCAAGGCGGAGTTGCAGCAAATATAGGTATAGTTCATGCTTTCCGGAAGGCGTTGCAAAAAGAAATAATAGTGCCGGAGTATTACGATGTAATGGGGGCATACGGTGCGGCATTGCTTGCAAAGGAAAAGATGAGAAGCGAAAAAAGAGCGAAAACAACGGCCTTCAAGGGATTCAGGGCGGCGGAAAACAACTATATATCAAGGAACCTTGAGTGTTGCGGCTGTCCTAACATGTGCGAGGTGTTGGAAATATTATCTAATGGCAACGTAATTGCAAGGTGGGGCGACAAGTGCGGCAAGTGGAGTTTTGGCATATGACGCGCCATGCAAACCAGGATTGGTATTTGGCAGGCAACAAGCCGGGAAAACGAGGATTTGGTATTTGGTATGTAACATGCCAGGTAAACGATGGTTTTGCATTTAGCAGGCGACATGCCGGGCAAACGGAAACCCGGCACAAGACATGTTACAGGAAGTTCATGAGCTTTTTTTGGAAGGCAGTGAATTTCTTCTATTCTTCAAATGCCTGGCAAACCTGGCTATACCCTTTAAAAGTTTGAACAGTATAACAAGAACCTCGACACAAACAAGTGAAATAAGCAATACATAAATATCCCTGTTTTCCTTGAGCCTTTTCAGCAGTGTTGAATAAAAACTTTCGGGAGGTATTATTTCTTTTTCGGGGTAAAGGCTTACATCAATAATCGTGCCATCTTGCAAGGTGTAGCGGGCCATGCCCACGATCATGTTTTTTGTCAAGGGAGGTTTTACATCCTTGGATAAATTGAAGTTAATGCTTTTTATGTAAGTATTGCCGATAGGGTACGTGTAATAAATGTCATTAGTGCTTATAAGATTTATTTCCTCGTTACCGACAACCATGCTTGTCAAGGGTTGATTCCTGGGAACCAGTATATCCCTCCTGAAATTATTGAAGCCATGGTCCAGGAGCTTGATGGAATCCTGGAGAACGCTGGATTCCGGGGAATCCAGCACTATGGCTGCAAGCCGCCTGTTACCGCGGGTGGCTGTCGTGATGGCTGTCTGTAATTGTATATCATTATAACCGGCCTTGCCGCCATCCACACCCTCATATTCCCAGAAAAGCCTGTTGGAATTTGTTAAAAGGGTTGTACCCCTTCTATCCACCCAGGGTACCGCCCTGTATGAAAAAATCCTGTTGAATACGGGCAGGCTAAGGACATATCGCAAAAGAACGGCAATATCATTTGCGGTGGTATACTGGTTCTCGTCATAAAGACCTGTAGGATTTGTAAAATAAGTATTTTTCATGTTAAGCTCTTCAGCTTTTTTATTCATAATCTCGACAAATTGTTGTATATCTCCGCCAATATGCTCCGCCAACGTATTCGCCACGTCGTTGGTATTCGTGAGTATCAAGGCATTAAGCAAATCCTCCAGGGTATATTTTTCTCCTGCTTCAAGGGGTAAAACCGAGCCTTCCGATTGAGTGGCTTCTTTACTAACCGTTACTTTTGCTTCAAGGTTTCCTTTTTCAATAACAATCACTGCCGTCATTATCTTATTGGCAGTGGATATATGAAGTCTTTTATCAGCTTGCTTGCTATATAGGACCTGGCCCCTTTCGCAATCTATAAGTATTGCGGAATCTGCCCTTATTAGAGGTCCAGGATTGCCGCGGTTCGTAAAGATGCTATCAATATCATCCATGTCCTCCATGTTATACATCGTTCCCGGGCCGTCTACACCATTGAACGATATCAAACCTGGTACATCATTACTCACCGGGGCATGAAGTGATTCCTTATCCTGTGAAAAGGCAGGGAACAGTCTGCCGGCTTGCCTGTCTTGTTGATCCGCCAGTACATGGAGCCGTTCCCTGGCTTGCATGTCTTGTGAAAGCCCCCTGTTTTCTTCCGCTTTGGCATACACCGGCTGAAATAATGAGATGCATAATATGTATGCAGATAATATCAAAATAATTGTCTTTCTTTTACTATAACCAGCTTTATTGCAGGGCACCTTTTTTAAAGCTTTTGACATGCCTGGTCCTCCATTCGTTCAATCGCCCGGTATATTTCTATTATAATTTTAGGAAGAACAACAAGTCAATGTTATTGACTTTATTTCTCTTGAATAAAAGTCCTTTGAATTACCTTTGCCAATTCCACGAGGGGCACGATTGACAAGGATGCTGCACCAACGATAAGCCATTGCGCCGGGTTGAGAGGGGTTACCCTGAAAATACCGTTCATGTAAGGTATTACAATGACTGATACCTGGAGGAATGCGGAAAGCAACAGGGCAACAAGCAGGTACTTGTTTGATGCAAAACTTACGCTGGAAACTGGTTTAAGCCCGGAACGCACGTTGAAAGCATGTATTAGTTGTATAAGCCCCAGCGTGGCAAAAGCCATGGTTATTGCCACGTTTGGTGAGTAAAGTGCAATCCCGGTGTAATATGCGAAAAGTGTCGCCAAGCCTTCTAGGAATCCTTGGTAAATAATACTTGTACCGAGGCCGCCGGAAAAAATGCTGGTGCCTGACTTAACAGGCTTGCGGGTCATGATATCCCTATCAGCTTGCTCCACGCCGAGGGCAAGTGCAGGAAAGGTGTCCGTGAGCAGGTTGATCCATAGTATGTGTACCGGGAAAAGGATGGACCAATTAAGCATGGTGGCAACAAGAAGTGTTATGACTTCGCCTATGTTGGCAGATAAAAGGTATTGTATAACCTTTCTTATGTTACTGTAAATTCTCCTGCCTTCTTTTACTGCTGTTACAATCGTGGCAAAATTATCGTCCGCCAGGACCATGTCCGAAACGCTTTTTGAAACATCTGTACCGGTAATCCCCATACCTACACCTATGTCGGCAGTTTTCAAGGCCGGTGCATCATTTACTCCATCCCCTGTCATGGCTACCACCATGTCCTTTTTCTTCCATGCCTTTACGATCCTTACCTTGTGTTGCGGGGATACCCTGGAGTATACCGAGTATTTTTCCACGCTGTTTTCAAATAATTCTTCGCTGATTTTGTCAAGTTCATTTCCGGTAATAGCCTTCCTATCGTCATTTATTATACCAAGTTCCAGGGCTATGGCTATGGCCGTATCCTTGTAATCACCCGATATCATGATCGGCCTGATGCCTGCCTGCTTGCACACGTTCACCGCATCTTTTACCTCCGGCCTTGGAGGGTCTATCATGCCTGTAAGGCCGACAAACACCAGGTCTTGCTCAATATTTTCCGGGCTTATACTACCCGGTATGGAATCAATTTCCTTGTATGCCATGGCAAGAACCCTCAAAGCCTTGGCTGCCATCCGGCCGTTTGCTTCTTCCACCTTTTCAATATGGGATTTGGTCAGGGGCACAACTTCACCGTTCAGCAATATTTTCCCGCAACGCTTGAGGAGCATATCGGGTGCACCCTTGGTAAGGACCATGTATGTTTCCCCCCGTTTATTGATCGTGGTCATGAGTTTCCTATCGGAATCAAAGGGAATTTCGTTTATTCTCGGCATTATTTCCTCGAGCCCTATCTTTGAAAAGCCTTTAGATGCTGCAAAATGTACCAGGGCTGTTTCAGTGGGGTCGCCAATGATTTCATCTTCCATGCCGGGCTTGGGGTTAACCTTGGAATCATTGCAAAGGGTCATAATTTCTATAAAAGGAATAAAACTCTTTTCATGTTCATGCTCCTGTCCCTGTCCATGGAAGGCTGAATTAGCGGGTATTATTTCCCCGTCAAGGAACACCTCGGTTACGGTCATCTTGTTTTGCGTCAAGGTGCCTGTCTTATCCGAGCATATTATATTAGTGCTGCCGAGGGTTTCAACCGCGGGAAGCTTCCTTATTATAGCATTTTGCCTTGACATTTTCTGCACCCCTATGGCAAGGACTATGGTTACTACTGCAGGAAGGCCTTCGGGGATTGCGGCAACGGCAAGGCTTACAGAAATGAGAAACATCTCCAGGAGCTCCCTTCCTTTAAGCATCCCTGTTATAAATATTATTGCGGCTATTGCTATAACAGCTACACTAACGTATTTTCCCATTTCGGTTAGTTTTTCCTGGAGCGGGGTTTCTTCGGATTCGGCCTTGGCAATATGCCCGGCTATTTTGCCCACTTCAGTATTCATGCCCATGCTTGTTACAACTCCCATACCCCTCCCGTATGTCACGCTGCACCCGGAAAAGGCCATGTTTTTCCTGTCGCCTGCCACAATATCCTTCTCGTGTATAACACCGGTAAATTTTTCAACGGGCACGGATTCTCCCGTAAGGGCGGCCTCCTCAATTTTCAGGTTTACGGATTCCACCAGCCTCATGTCTGCAGGTACGAAATCCCCGGCTTCGAGGTAGGCTACGTCCCCGGGGACTATTTCCCCGGTCTTCACCATGACCAGGGTATTGTTCCGTTTTACCTTTGAATATGGCACCGATAATTTCTTCAAGGCATCCAGGGCACGTTCGGCCTTGCTTTCCTGTATTACCCCCAGGGCGGCGTTTATGATGACAACAGCCAGTATAATCACCGTATCGGTAATCTCCTTCAAGCACCCGGATATGGCAGCTGCCACGAGGAGTATGATCACCATTACACTCTTAAATTGCTCCAGGAACATGACAATAATGGATTTGCCCTTCGATTCTTCCAAGACATTGCTGCCGTATATAGCCCTTCTTATTACTGCTTCTTCGTCCGTTAAACCATCCAGGCTGGTATTAAGGTACAGAAGGGTTTCCTCCACGGTCATCGTATGAAAAGGGATGTCCCTTGTTTTTTCGTTCGTGTACTTTCCTTGGTAATTATACTTGTTTATGTCCCGTTGTTTATTCCTGTTCATAATCCTTTACGCCCTTTTCTTATTATTTTCATTATGCTCATTTCAAAGCAGTATTAACCACAAGATGAAAACTATATAACAAAAAAGACTTTTAACATAACCCACGGAATGAATTACGTTAAAAAGTCTTGCTTTCCACCTGGGATTATGAAGCCAGGCATTGTATTTCTGCGAACCACGGAAAAATGCCGGTTCTGGAACTTGTTGCAATACATTCCCGAGGAAAATCTTGGATGTAGATTTTCGACACTTGGTAAACTTAATAACAAAATATATGTTATTTATATTTATTCTTAATGTACCGCCCATTTTACAAGCCCGGTATCAAATTTATTGATTAGATCGGGATGGTATGGAACTACAAGCAGGGTGTAGAAATATTCACCACCGTCGGGAAGCTTTAATTCCGTGGTATAAAACCAGGTGGATTGGTCTATCTTTTCAACGGGCTCCATTTCTTTTACCCTTGGTTCTTCAATGCCAGTGCTATCGTATCTTTTGCCGTAATATACTTCAACCTTTACATTTGACGGGTCCAGGGTGCCAAGGTGCACCTTGGCGGAAATGCGGATTGGTTCATGGGCACTTGTCTTGTATTCCTTGAGCTGGTTCATCGTTTTTTCACAGCATATGGAAACCTGGTTCCAGTTTTCTTCCATGTATGATTTCCATTCAGCCAGGTTAATGGCGCAGCCATAGTTACTTGATACGATTTTCTCAACCCTTTTCATGGCAACCGCGTACATCTTGTTCATATAGTCCGTGAGCATTCTATTGGTGCTGAAGCGATGGACAGTGGTTTTTATGGATTCTTTCATCAATTTTACCCATTCCCGGGGTATGCCGCTGCTGTCCCTGTTATAATACAGGGGGATTATGCGGTTTTCCAGGGTATAGTACAAGGACTCGCTGTCCGCGTTATCCTGGTGGTACTCGTTATCATAATAGTTATCACTGCCAATGACCCATCCGTTACTGCCATTGTAGCCTTCACACCACCAACCGTCAAGCACGCTGAAATTGATCACGCCGTTAATACATGCTTTTTGGCCGCTGGTCCCGCTTGCTTCAAGGGGCCTTCGCGGGTTGTTAAGCCATACGTCAACCCCCTGGACCATTTTACGGGCCAACTCCATGTTGTAATCTTCAACAAGGACAACCTTTCCCGAGAATCCTTCCTGGAATGATATATCATTAATATGCTTTATAATTTCATGGGCTGCCCTGTCTGCCGGGTGAGCCTTGCCTGCAAAAATAATCTGTACGGGCATCCTGGGGTTATTAAGAATGTTCTTGATTTTCTCAATATTTCTAAAA
>JAAZDH010000380.1 GCA_012512865.1 Clostridiaceae bacterium
GTTCGGTGCAGTAAGGATATGCAGAACTTGTGTGTTTTGTTTCTGGCCCATCAAAGAAAGTATCCTTGCGCCCCCATGTCCTGTCGACAAATTGGTCAGATATAACAAAATCCCCAGGCTTGATATGTGGTTGCAGGCTTCCTGCAGCAGTGGGCGCTATTATTACTTTCACGCCCAGTTGTTTCATAGCGTGCAAATTTGCCCTGTAGGGTATCATGTGGGGAGGATACTGGTGTTTCTTCCCATGCCTTGGCAAAAAGGCTATTTTTTTACCATCATACTCCGCAAGGGCAATACTGTCGCTTGGGCTCCCGTATGGAGTCTTGATTTCTACCTCTTTCACCTTTTCCAGGAAAGAATAAAAACCGGAACCCCCAAACACCCCGATATCTGCTCTTAAATCCATGGTATACCTCCTTGTCAAGTGATTTTTATAAATTATCATTGCTTAAAACGGCATTTAAAATAACACACGATGTTTAATTTAAAATATTTCTAATAAACAATTTAAACTATTTCAATTATTTAAATTATTTAAATTTATATTTTACTGCTTTTACCGCGTGGCTTTTAACCATGCTCTACAATCATTAAATATTAAATTTGGCTTAAAATCAAGGGGGGATGGTAAAAGTACTTCTTTGGTTAATTTAATTTAACGAAAAATTAAAACAGTTTAATCTAAATTTTGGATGGCATAAATGTAATAGAACAATACAAAATATTGAGTATCCGGGAGTATGATACGGTATTTAAATTTGCAGGAGAAATTGGTAAACGGTGCAAGGAGGTAACGCTATGACAGGCAAGGACATGGAAAAAATGAAAGATAAATTGGAACAGGAGGGCAAAAGAATCGAAGGTGTTATTAAGACTATGAAAGAGAACAGGACTGCCGACCAGGAGCAGGATTACCCGACGGAGATTTCGAATTACGACAACCATCCTGCTGATTTGGGTACCGAGGTGTACATGGTTGGAATGAATAATGCCCTGATGGTCCACCAGGAATGGCTGTTGAAGGAGATACAGGATGCACTTGAAAGAATAAAAAAAGGGACTTACGGTACTTGCGAAATTTGCGGGAATGATATATTATACGAAAGGCTGGAGGCGATCCCTTATGCCAGGTTATGCATGAAATGCGAGGAAGAAAAGGGATATAAGCCCGAAATAGCGAGGAATATGCGGCCTAATGGTGATACAGGTGACACAGGGACGGGGGTAATGTCACTTTCCTTGAACAGGCTGGAAGATAACGAATATGAAGGCATGGATATTCTTAATGATGTGCTGAAATACGGTTCTTCCGATACCCCGCAGGATATGGGCGGCTACCATGATTACAAGGATTTTTATACTAATAAGGTCGACATGCAGGGTGTGGTTGATAAAATGGATAATATATCTGACAGGAAATACAGGAAACAAGCAGAGGATTAGGGGAATCCCTGCCAATTTCAGCAAGGTGATGCAAGGTAATGCCAGGTGATAACAGGATGGTATTGGTGTGGCATTGCAACCAATTGTTTTCCAATCGGGGCCTGATGGCATGGCATCCTGGTGACATGGCAGGCTGATGCTATCGACAAAAGAAGGCGAAAGATGGTATTATAAACTTGTGCGATATGAGAATTTGGATTGCGCGTGCAAAAGAAATATTCCAGGAGTAAAAGGAAAAGGAGATTTATTTTAAAAAAGTAAAAGGGGAAAAGGACAGGGAAATGAATGAAAAAACCTTGAGAATCCTTGAGTATGACAAGATTATAAATAAGCTGGCCGGTTTTACATCTTCACAACCGGGTAAGGAAAAAGCCAAGGCGCTCTTGCCTTCGAGGGATATGGAAACTGTTAAAAGTATGCTCAAGGAAACGGATGATGGGGTTAAATATGTTATTAAAAGAGGCATGCCTTCCCTGGGTGGTATCCGTGACATAAGAAATCTGTTAAAAAGGATTGAGATTGGAGCTGTTTTAAGCCCGGGGGAGCTGCTGGATGTTGCCGATGTGTTGAGATTGAGCAGGAACCTTAAGAGCCATGCTTTTGCAAGCAGCAGGGACAAGGATGAGGAAGCGGAAAATATAGTGCTTCAGCTTATAGGGCGCCTTGAACCAAACAGGAGGGTTGAAGAAAAAATCGAGGCATGTATAGCAAGCGAGGAAGAAATAAGGGATGACGCAAGCCCGGTATTGAAAGGGATAAGAAAGCAGATTAGGGAACAGCAGGAGTACATAAAAGAAAAATTAAACAGCATGATCAGGTCACCAAGGTACGGGAAATACATACAGGAACCAATAGTGACAATAAGGGAAGGCCGTTATGTAATTCCTGTCAAGCAGGAATACAGGAATGAAATTCCCGGGCTTATACATGATTCGTCCTCCAGCGGCATGACCTTGTTCATAGAACCAATGGCTGCCGTCGAGGCAAATAACTATATAAAGCAGCTTATTATAAAGGAACAAGCAGAGATAGAAAAGATTCTTTCCGGGTTGACGGCGGATGTCGGGGGAATATTAAATCAGCTGGAATCAAACATGGAAATACTGGCAAACCTGGATTTCATATTTGCCAAGTCAAGCTTGAGTTTTCATTATAATTGCACCCTGCCAAAATTGAACACGGAGGGCCAAATCGTCATTAATAAAGGCAGGCATCCCCTCATTGAGCCTGAAAAGGTTGTTCCCATTGACTTCAGGATAGGGGATAGGTTTTCAACGGTTGTAATAACAGGACCCAATACAGGCGGGAAAACGGTAACTTTGAAGACAATTGGATTATTTACGCTCATGGCGCAGTCCGGCCTTCACATACCTGCAACTGACAATACTGAAATCAGTATATTTGATGATGTTTTTGCAGATATAGGGGATGAACAAAGCATAGAGCAAAGCTTGAGCACCTTTTCATCCCACATGGGCAATATAGTGAACATACTGAAAAAAGCCGGCAGGAAATCCCTTGTGCTCCTGGACGAGATTGGCGCGGGTACCGATCCCACGGAAGGTGCAGCCCTTGCCATGGCTATACTCGAGTACTTGCATAAAAAGGGGGCAACTGTTGTGGCAACAACGCATTACAGCGAATTGAAGCTATATGCCATGACCTCGGAATACGCGGAAAATGCCAGCTGTGAATTTGACGTGGAAACGTTAAGGCCAACCTATAGATTATTAATAGGAGTACCAGGTAAGAGCAATGCTTTTGAAATATCAAAAAGGCTTGGGTTGCTTGATGATGTTCTTGGAAGGGCGAAACAGTTTCTGACAAGGGAAAATATAAGGTTTGAAGATATACTTGCAGAAATTGAAAAAGAAAAAAGGGAAATGGAAAGAGAAAAGCAAAATGCCGAATCGTACAGGTTGGAAGCAGAAAAGCTGAAAGATGAACTGGCAATGCAAAAGGATAAGTTAAACAAGGAGAAAGAGAAAATTATAAAAGAGGCAAAAGAAGATGCCCGGCGCATACTGGCAGAATCCATAAGGGAAGCAGAGTCCATTATTGCAGAACTGAGAAAAATGGAGAAGGAAAGGGAAGTAGCCGAAAGAAACAAAAAAATAGAGGAGCTAAAATCGTCACTTAAGAACAAGATAAATAAATTAGATGAGGAACTCTTGGAACCTTTGTTTCCCAGGGATGATATTGTAAAAGCACCTGAAAGTTTAAAACCGGGCGATACCGTATTAATTATGAACTTGAAGCAAAAAGGAATCCTGGAAGAACTGCCGGATAGTAACGGGGAAGCCGTAGTAAGGGTGGGAGTGATGAAAACAAATGTGCATGTATCGAATTTAAGAGTTATAGATGAGCAAAAAATCCAGGACGGGAAAACAGGAGTCGGCCAAATAGGCAGGTCTAAAGCAATGAGCATATCAACGGAGCTAGATTTAAGGGGATTGACCCTTGATGATGCCATTGAAAAAACGGATAAATATCTTGACGATGCGAGTATTGCCGGCCTCAAATCCGTAGTGCTGATTCATGGCAAGGGTACAGGAATACTCAGGGCAGGTATTCACAAGTACCTTAAAACTAATTCTCATGCTAAATCCTTCCGGTTGGGCAAGTTTGGCGAAGGAGAGGATGGGGTTACGGTAGTTGAGTTGAAGTAAACTGTCTATTTCATTGCATGTAGATGAGTGCTATAATAGTTGCAGAGGTGTTTTGGACAAAATGGGCATGAAGGTGATTTTTTATGAGTAAGAGTATGCGTAAGAGAATTATAAGATGGGCGATTTTCCTGGTGCTTGCGGCAATAACCCTGGGCACCGGTTATGCTACATACGATTATATTGTTAATGTTTATAGCATAAAGAGCGTAGCAGCGGAAATACCGCTTGAAAGGCAATTACTGATCGAGATCCCAAGGGGAGCGGGAACGGAAGCCATAGCCAATATTTTAAAAGAAAAGGGTGTTATATCAAACGTATTTTTATTCAGGGTGTTTTCCAAGCTTAACGGGTATGATGGAACTTACAGGTCGGGAGCACATGCCATTGACAAGAATGAAAATTACAATACCCTGAAGGGATATGACATATTGATGGATATACTTTCCAGCAAACCCCTTACAAATGTGGGCGTAAGGGTCACCATACCCGAAGGATATAATTATCTCCAAATTGTAAATTTGCTGCAAAAAGAAAATTTGATAGATACGGATGTATTTAACATGATAGCGAATACGGAAAGCTTTGATTTCCCGTTTCTTAAAAACATGAAGAATTTAAAGCAAAGGGATAATAAGCTTGAAGGTTACTTGTTTCCCGATACGTACGAGTTTGATCCAAAATCAGGTACAAGGGAAAGGGATATAATACTGAAAATGCTGAGGAGATTTGACGAGATTTTCGCCCCGGAATACTACAACAGGGTGAAAGAACTGGGAACTACCATTGATGAAATAATAATTCTCGCATCTATTATTGAAAGGGAGGCAAAGGTTCCGGAGGAAAAACCCAGGATTGCAGGGGTTTTTTATAACAGGCTCAGAAATAGAAGCAGTGCCTTGAGGAAACTCCAATCCTGTGCAACCGTCCAGTATATATTATATAAGCGTGATGGTAAAATGAAGGAAGTCATTTCGGTTGAAGATGAAGAGATTGACGACCCGTACAACACGTATATATATGAAGGATTGCCCCCTGGCCCAATTTGCAGCCCGGGAAAAGACTCCATAGAGGCGGCCCTTTACCCGGAGGAGCACGATTACCTATATTTTGTTGCTAAAAATGATGGCAGCGGGGAGCATTATTTTTCAAAGACATTTGCCGAGCACCTGTCCAACCAGCTTAAATCCCAACTGAATGCCCAGAAGGCCAAGTAAGAAAAGGGTGCAAGGTCAAGGCAAGTTAAAGTAAGATCAAGGCAGGACCAAGGGATAGAGGTTTAAAAGGTTAAGGGATTAAAACATGATTTGTTTTGATTATATAGCCGAATACATCAGGAACACGATAAAAGCAGATGATGGTATACTGTTGGAATTGCGAGAATTTGCCGCATCGAACGGTATACCTATTATACGCCCGGAGACCGCAAAGTTGGTTTATGTACTTGCTTTGGCGACAAGGCCGTATAGGATACTTGAGACAGGTACGGCAATAGGGTATTCTTCAATTTTGCTGGCAAGAACATTAAGGGATGGCGGGATTGTCGATACAATAGAAAGCGATGACAAGATGCTTGAAATGGCTAGGCATAACATAAAGATGTCAGGATGTCAGGACAAAATCAATTCAATTGCCGGTGATACTGCAGAGGTGTTAAGATGCCTTGACAAGAAGTATGATTTTATATTGCTTGATGCTGCAAAGGGGCAATACATTGAACTGCTTCCGGATTGCATAAGGATGCTGAATACCGGGGGACTGCTGGTTTCCGACAACGTATTATTCAAGGGCATGGTGGCAAATGACAAGTTGGTGGCAAGAAGGAAAAGAACCATCGTTAAAAACTTGAGAGAATACCTGGGTAATATATGCAATAATCCAGCCCTAGAAACAAGCATATTGCCAGTAGGTGACGGGTTGGCGGTCAGTGTAAAAATGTTATAGGAAGTATTGCAAAAATATTATAAGAAATATTATCAAAGTATCATGGAAAATGTCGTAAAAGTATTATAGAAAGTATTATGAAAATATTGTATATAAGGGTTTTGTAAAATTATAAAGAGAAAGTATTAAGATTGAAGCAAGGGTTAAAAATATATAGAATATTAACAAAATAAAGATATAAGTGCAAACAAGGGCAAAAAGAAGACATAAACATGAAGGAAGGTTTATAATAGAAGAAATGAAAGTATTGGAAAAGGTGGAGTTGGTTGCTCCTGCCGGAAACCTGGAAAAACTTAAGATGGCAATAATATACGGGGCTGATGCGGTGTACCTGGGAGGAAATGAATTCGGGCTCAGGGCATTTGCAGGATATTTCACACTGGAGGAAATGAAAGAGGGTATTGAGTTCGCGCATTCAATGGGGAAAAAGGCGTATGTCACCATGAACATAATTCCTCACAACGAAGATTTTGAAGGGATGGAGGAATATATAAAGGTAATTGCCGGGTTGCAGGCCGATGCCGTAATAATATCAGACCCGGGGGTTTACGCCTTGGTGAAAGAAACAGCGCCGGAAATGAAGATACATTTAAGTACCCAGGCAAATAATACCAATTGGAGAAGTGCAAGATTCTGGTATGAACACGGGGTGAAAAGAATAATTCTTGCAAGGGAATTGTCCTTGAAAGAAATCGGGGAGATAAGAAAGAGAGTACCGGAAGACTTGGAACTGGAGATATTTATCCATGGAGCAATGTGTGTATCATATTCCGGTAGATGCCTTCTCAGTAATTACATGGCCGGCAGGGATGCCAACAGGGGTTTATGCTCACATCCATGCAGGTGGGAATATTTTTTGATGGAAGAAAAGAGGCCCGGGCAGTACATGCCCGTGTACGAGGATGAGAGGGGAACGTTTATATTTAATTCAAAGGACTTATGCATGATTGAACATATCCCGGCTGTTATATCAACAGGGGTGAACAGCCTGAAAATAGAGGGGCGTATGAAAAGCGCCTATTATGCGGCAACAACGGTTAAAGCTTACAGGGAAGCCATCGATGCATATTACAAGGACCCGGAGGGGTATAGATTCAATCCCCTGTGGCTTGAAGAGATAGCCAAGGCAAGCCACCGGGAATATACGACGGGCTTCTATTTTAAGAAACCAGGAAGTGAAGACCAGGTATACAACACGTCAACCTACGTAAGGGAATACGATTTTGTAGGTATTGTAGTTGAATATAACAAGGAAACGGGCATAGCCAAGGTTGAGCAGAGAAACCGGATGTTTGTGGGTGAAGAAATCGAGGTGATGAACCCCAAGGGCAGGTATTTTAAACAAAAGATAACCAGCATGAGGAACGAGGAGGGGGAATTGATTGAAAGCGCTCCACATCCCCAGATGATAGTGTACATGCCCATGGAAAGGGAAACTGAAGAATATGCAATGCTAAGAAGAAAAAAGGGGTAAGCTACTTTGCTTCAACAAACCACTTACCGTCATCATCCTGCCACAGGTAGGTTTCTTTCCCGCAAATGCGGCACCTGTAGCGGGTCCCCCTGCCGCCGGCTTTCAAGGAAGCGGCCCGGGTTGAGTCGATGACTTTATCGATAATGAATTTCCTTCCATCTTCCCACTTTATATACAGGGGAGTTTTTTTACCATCCGTTGAATGCCTTACCACGACTTCCACGAACACTTTTCTCATATTATTTCACCTTGCATATTGCAACTTGCACTTTGCACCTTGCAGGAGCTCCTGCTTATGCCATGACAAGAATGAGGTTGACGAATATTAGTTCCCATACTGCAAAAACCAAGGTTGTTGTTCATAAAACCAGGCTGTTAATCATAAAGCCAAGGTTGCTAACCGTAAAATACGGGCTGCTAATCAGGTATTCCCGGCAAGGCTCCCTGGAATCCGCACTCCGCGCCTGCGGGCGAAAAAATATCCCGGTTGCCGCTTGTCAGCAACAAAGCCCTGTGAACGGAGTAATGCCCGTATCTTGCCCTTATTTTGTCCATGCTGCATTCCAGGAGCTGTTTTTTCGTGTCCCTGTCATCATCGAAGAAGGAAAGCTGCAGGTACGAATCCGCTTCTACCAGGCTGGAAACCCTTACTCCCAACAACCTGATGTTTTTTCCCCAGTCCCAGTGTTTTAAAAATATTTCAAATGCCTTTTCGGCTATGTCGGTCGATACAAAGGTATAATGGGAAAGCTGTTCCTGCTTTTCCATGCTTTCCATGTCCGAGGTCCTTATTAGCACCTGGACGGTCTTTCCCTTGAGGTTATGCCTCCTCAGGCGCTGTGCCACGCTGTCGGAAAGCACGTAAAGCAAAATTTTCACTTCTTCGTTGCAAACAAGGTCTTTAGGCGTTGTAAGGGAATTGCCTATACTTTTTATTAAAGGCTTGTTTCCCGCTTTTTCAACGGGGGTGTTATCATAGCCGTTGGCAAAAATCCATAACGTTTCTCCCCATTTTCCCAGCTGCTGGACAAGGAATGACGGTGTAACGCGGGCAAGCTGGCCTATTGTAAATATGCCCGATTTATTGAGTTTTTCCATGGTTGAATGCCCCACGTACATCAGGTTGTTTACGGGGAGGGGCCATATCATGCTTTTGAAATTTTCCCCGTCAATTACCGTGACAGCATCGGGCTTTTTTATATCCGAACCCA
>JAAZDH010000381.1 GCA_012512865.1 Clostridiaceae bacterium
AGTCCATAGGGATTAAAAAAGGTGATTCCGTAATGCTGATTCTCAAGAGAAGATACGAGTTCTGGTTTTGCCTTTTAGGATTGCATAAAATTGGTGCCATAACCATACCTGCAACCCATCTCCTTACGACCAAGGATATTATTTACAGGAATAATGCTGCCGATATAAAAATGATTGTGGCAGTAGCAGAAGATGACGTTATAAGGCACGTGGAGGAATCCCTAGAAAAATCCCTGACAGTCAAATACAAGGCATTGATTAACGTGAACAGGGATGGATGGTATAACCTCAACAAAGAATTGGAAAAAGCCTCTTGCAAGTTTGAGCGTCCCCGGGGCGAAGACGCTGTTTCCATAGGGGATACCTCCCTCCTGTATTTCACTTCGGGCACAACAGGCATGCCCAAGATGGTGCGCCACGATTTCACGTATCCCCTTGGCCACATAGTCACCGCAAAGTATTGGCAAAATGCAAGTGATGGAGGACTTCATCTTACAGTTGCAGATACCGGCTGGGCAAAAGCGGTATGGGGGAAAATCTACGGCCAGTGGCTGTGCAAGAGTGCTGTTTTTGTATACGATTATGATAAATTCGTACCAAGGGATTTAATCGATGTTATAGTAAAATATGGAGTCACCTCTTTCTGCGCTCCTCCCACAATATACAGGTTTTTTATAAAGGAAGACCTGTCGAAATTCAGGCAAAGCAAGCTTGCTTATTGTACCACGGCGGGAGAACCGCTAAATCCCGAGGTTTATAACCGTTTCCTGGAGTATACCGGCATCAGGCTGATGGAAGCGTATGGCCAAACGGAAATGACCGTGGCAATAGGAACATTCAAGTATATGAATCCAAAGCCGGGTTCAATGGGCAAACCCGCACCAGGGTATGACATAGATATCCTGGATGACAAGGGCAACTCCTGTGAAGTGGGTGAAGAAGGCCAAATTGTAGTTAGAACCGGCAGGAGGAAGCCCGTTGGAATGTTCATGGATTATTACCGTGACCCTGGATTAACATCGAGCGTATGGAATAATGATATATACTACACGGGGGACATGGCATGGAAAGATGAGGATGGTTATTTCTGGTTTGTAGGCCGTGCAGATGATGTGATAAAAAGCTCGGGATACAGGATTGGCCCCTTTGAAGTTGAAAGCGCACTCCTTGAACACCCTGCAGTCCTGGAATGCGCTGTTACGGCTGTTCCAGCCCCGCTCCGCGGCCAAGTAGTCAAGGCTACCGTGGTCCTGACCAAAAACTACAAGCCTAGCAAAGAACTTGTTGTCGAGCTGCAGGAGCATGTGAAGAAGGTAACGGCGCCATATAAATACCCCAGGGTAATCGAGTTCGTCGACGAACTGCCCAAAACCATAAGCGGCAAAATCAGGAGGGTTGCAATACGGGAGAAGGATAATGCATAAATGAAAAATAGCCAGCTATAGAGATGACAGAAATGGCAAAGACCGGGCATAGAAAAGGATAGATGCATGGTTGCCCGTCTTTGCCTGGTTTGTTTGTTAATTTACTTTGAAATATTTAATTTTTCCATTAATATCTCTTGAAGCGCTTTAGAAAAGTTTATCCCCGCTTTCTCTGCTTCAACATTAAGCCAATACGGTATGGTGCAATTCTTTTTAACTGCCCTGTTATCTACTTTCTTGCGGTATTCCGCAAAATCCACATCCACCAACGTAACAATATCGTTTTCCCCAGGCCGGATTTTCGCTGAATTTGGTTTAGGCAATTCTTTGCCTTCATCTTCCATATCAATGCCCATAAGCCCAATTGCATCACGGGCCATCTCAATTGCATCGACCACACCTGTACCTTGTGTAGCTATATCGAAATCAGGTATAAATACATAGTAACCATCTTTTTCTTTAGATATTATTATTGGATAAGCTTCCTTCATTAGATTTACCTCCTTAAAATTTGATGAACCATGGACAAAGACATCAAAAACAGAAAATTATTTATAGACCATGCTTTTTGATTATTTCCATTGCTAACCTCTCGTTTATTTCCTTATATCTTGGTATTGGTTCTGATTTTATTCAATTAGTATATATGTCATGGTTTCTGCTTCTCCGTTTCAAATACCATCCTTTCTTTCTTAAAAGCATTATCAAGTCCTTTCTCTTCATTTATTGTTTCCTCCTTGCAAGTTTATTATACGTATTTAATACGTATTTGTCAATATATTAGTTGTCTTTGATAGTATCAAGTTGTTGTAGGATTTAAAAAGCACCTTTCGGCCGTCCTTTCTGGTTATAATCTAAAATAGATATCCTCCGTATTGTATGTTCTTTAAATGGCGGAACAAAGGAGTAACTTTACCATTCCGCAACAATATTAGATGAATGCAAATTTTTTTAGCTACCGAAACAGTTGTGAATAATAATAGTTTTGATACAGAAAAATATTTCCTTTTCAGCTTCATATACCAGTTTGCTTCAGCTAAATCTTGGGTAAATTTAATAACAAGGGTATAAACAATGGGGGAGTGAAAATGGATTATTGTATTTTGGTAGGAGGGAAAGCCGGACAAGGCATAGATACATTTGCAAGTCTTTTCAGTAAGATACTTCAGAGATCCGGATTTAACATTTATGCTTATAGCGATTATATGTCCAGGATAAGGGGAGGTCACAATTTCTTTTACATAAGGTTTTCTGACAAAGAACTTTATTCCTATAGTTCCAATATAAATATTATTTTTGCACTAGATGAAGAGACTGTTGTAAATCATAAGAATAAACTAAAAGAAGATGGAATAATAATCGCTGACATTGATATAGCAAGGGATAGCGATATAATTCATTTACCACTATCCAGGATTGCAGGCAGCTTAAAAAATGCCAAGCTAGCCAATACAGTAGGATTAGGTGCAATATTAAAATATTTTGGTTTGCCAGTGGATATAGCAATAGAAGTAATAAAAGAAAAATTAAGTAATAAGATTGTAGAAATAAATATAAAGGCTGTTAAAAAAGGGTACGACCTTTTAGACACCAAGTATAATTTAGAAATTAAAAAGAATGAAACAATACTAATTAACGGAAATCAAGCTGTAGGTGCTGGAGCTATAGCTGCAGGCGTCAAATTTTACTGTGGTTATCCAATGACTCCGTCCACTGGCATATTAAATTACATTGCTCACCATTCCAATGAGTATAACATTGTAGTTGACCAAGTGGAAGATGAAGTAGCAGCACTTAACATGGCCTTAGGTGCATCCTATGCAGGAGTCAGAGCTATGACCGGCTCTTCCGGCGGGGGATTTGCACTGATGGTTGAAGCATTAAGTCTTGCAGGAATGATAGAAGTACCTGTTGTTGTAATAAATGTTCAAAGACCGGGTCCTGCAACGGGATTCCCGACAAGGACAGAGCAGGCGGACCTGCTGTTTATGATTCATGCAGGGCATGGGGAGTTTCCCAGGATGATCTTGGCATTAAGGGATGCGAAAGATGCTTTTTATCAAACAGCAAGAGCTTTTAACATAGCAGAAAAGTACCAGATACCCGTAATGCTAATGAGCGACCAATATTTGGCAGATAGCGTAGTTACTAAAAAGCCTTTTGACTTTATCAAGATTAAAATTGAAAGATATATTACTGATAAAATCGATACTGATGAAGAATATAAACGTTATAAACTTACTCAAGATGCTATTTC
>JAAZDH010000050.1 GCA_012512865.1 Clostridiaceae bacterium
AGGTTTTTTTGATTTTGTTGGTGAATTAAAGCAAGGATTGCGGGTTGCAGAAAGCACGATAATCCTGGTTGCCGGAAAGGGCGGAATGGCTGTAGGGACTGAAAAGGCATGGCAATATGCTGATGAACAGGGCATATCAAGGATGTTTTTTATAAGCAAGCTGGATGAAGAAAATGCTAATTTTTTCGAGGTATATGAGCAGCTAACAGGAGCTTATGGGAATAAAGTTATAGCATTTCAATTGCCAATTATTGAAAATGGCAAATTTACGGGCGTTGTTGATATTGTTGGGATGAAAGCAAGCCGGTTTGAAAATGGCAAAACGGTTGAGATTGATATTCCGTCAGACTTGTCAGGCAGAGTCGAGGAACTGAGGGAAGCACTTAAAGAAGCGGTTGCGGAAACCGATGAAGAACTGATGGAGAAATATTTCTCCGGCGAGGAATTCACCCAGGATGAGATTAGGAAAGGTCTGCGCCTTGGCATACAGGATAGGTCAATAGTGCCTGTTTTGTGTGGCTCGGCAATAAATAACCAAGGTATTGAGTTTTTAATGGATGCCATCATAAATTACCTGCCTTCGCCCTCGGATATTGGTTCTATCAAGGTCAAAAAGGCAGGGAGCGACGAAACAATAGAACTGCGGATAGCAGAAGATGAGAGCTTTTCTGCGCTGGTGTTCAAGACAATAGCGGATCCATTCGTAGGAAAGATTACGTTATTCAAGGTGCTTACAGGCACATTAACTTCTGATACCGCTGTGTACAATTCTGAAACGGGGAAAAACGAAAAAATAAGCCAATTGTTTATTTTAAGGGGCAAGAAACAAATACAAGCGGATAAGCTTATTGCAGGGGATATCGGCGGGGTTGCCAAGTTGCAGAATACAAATACCAACGATACGCTGTCAGCCGCATCAAACCCTGTTGTTATCGATAAAATCAACTTCCCTGAACCGTCAATTACGCTTGCGGCGGAACCGAAAGCAAAGGGCGATGAAGAAAAGATAAGCCAGGGACTGCAAAGGCTGCAGGAAGAAGACCAGACCTTCAAGGTAACGGTAAGCAACGAGACGCGGCAGATATTGATTTCAGGAGTGGGAGAACAGCACCTGGATGTTATAGTCAGCAAGCTTAAGTCAAAATTTGGCGTTTCTGTGAACCTGACAGAACCGCGGATTCCGTATAGAGAAACGATAAGGAAAAAGGTCAAGGCGGAAGGAAAGCATAAAAAACAGACCGGCGGCCATGGGCAATATGGCCATGTATGGATAGAGTTTGAACCGGGAGAAACCGAGGATTTAACATTTGAAGAAAAAATATTTGGCGGTGCCGTACCAAGGCAATATTTCCCGGCGGTTGAAAAGGGGCTCCGGGATAGCATAAAGAAGGGAGTGCTGGCGGGATATCCTGTTGTTAATCTTAAAGCGACCCTTGTCGATGGTTCGTTCCATCCCGTGGACTCCTCTGAAATGGCCTTTAAGATTGCGGCAAGCCTTGCGTATAAAAAAGGTTTGGCAGAAGCTTCACCGGTGTTGCTTGAGCCAATTATGCATGTAGAGGTATTCATTCCAGATAATTACATGGGGGATATTATTGGCGATTTGAACAAGCGCAGGGGCAGGATACTGGGAATGAACCCGCAGCCCAACGGTTTGCAGCAGGTGGTGGCCGAAGTGCCGCAGGCCGAGATGTATAAATATGCTACCGACTTGAGGTCCATGACACAGGGTAGGGGATATTTTACGGAGAAGTTTGAAAGATACGAGGAAGTACCGCCCATGATAAGCCAGAAGATAATTGAAGAAGCAAAGAAGGTTATGAGCGAAGAAAGCGAAGAAGAATAGCAGCAAGCTTGTTAAGCTTTGCAAAGCTGCTTGTTAAAAAATATGGAGTTGCTTAATGGATTGTTGGATTCATGCACCGTTTCAATTAGTGCTTTTGCATTTAATAACGGTGCGTTTGTTTTTCATTTGATATAAGAAAATGGTAAAGAAAATTGTAAAAAAAATGATAAATTTTTATTGAAAATTTATTGAAAAATATTTTCAGGTGTTTTATAATATAACCAAAGGTCAAAGATAGTCAAAAACAATAGCGATGGTGAAATAATAGGTACGATTGAGGGTGATGGATTATGGCCAGGTTAAGCGATATAATTGAAGAATTTATAAAGGAAATGATTGAAGAGATGGATGGTGCTATTGAAATACAGAGGAATGAACTTGCGAATTATTTTAAATGCGTGCCTTCCCAGATTAACTATGTCATTGACACCAGGTTTACGAGTGAAAAGGGTTATTACGTTGAAAGCAGGCGGGGAGGTGGAGGGCACATAAAAATTCGAAGGATCAATTTTTCCAATCCATCAAGTTACCTAATGCATATTATAAATTCCCTGGGAGAACATATTACACAGCAATCCGCTGAAGTGTTCATCAGGAATTTTGTTGATTACGGAATTATAACGGAAAGAGAAGCCGCGCTTCTTGTAGCAGCAACAAGTGATAAGGCTTTGAGCTCTATTCCTGTAAATTTCAGGGATGGTACAAGGGCAAGCATACTGAAAAATATGCTTGTCAGCCTTATAGTATAACTTAAGCATTTAAGCATTAAAGCATATAGATTATATCAAGGAAGTGATTTTAATGCAGTGCCAGGTTTGTAATCAAAGAGCTGCCACTGTCCATTTTACACGGATAGTGAATAACCAGAAGGTCGAAATGTATCTTTGTGAACAGTGTGCAAGGGAGAAGGGGGCATATGGTGAATTTGCAATACCTCTTGGTGTCGGCAATTTCTTTGCAAGCTTCCTGGGGTTTGGTGACGGCAGCAGCGGCAGCAAGCCGTATATAAAGGGCTTCAAAGATGTGTTGAAATGCAACAAGTGTGGAATGACCATCGAGGAATTCCAGGGCACCGGGAAGCTTGGATGTAGTGCCTGTTATGATACTTTTGGAGAAAACCTGAAACCATTGATAAGAAGACTGCACGGGAGCTTGGAGCATACAGGCAAAATCCCGTCAAGGTTGTCAAGGGGCGTATCAATAACAAGGGAAATCGCACGGCTCAAGGAGCTTCTGAACAAGGCTATCGAAAGGGAGGAATATGAAAAGGCAGCGGAAATAAGGGACAAGATAAAGAGCCTGGAGGTGAGCATGCAATGAATAAAGACTTCAACAGCGTCTCAAGGCATGATATTGTTATCAGCAGCAGGGTGAGACTGGCAAGGAATTTTGACCAGTACCCTTTTCCTCCTAAAATGAACAACAAGGAGGCGGAAGAAATTGTTTCGAAGGTTAAGGACACCCTTATGAATTACAAGAACGATGAAATAGGGGACTTGTTATTCCTGGACATGGACAGCCTGGGTGACATAGACAAACAGATGCTGGTAGAAAAGCACCTTATAAGCCCGGACTTGGCGACCAGCAAGAGGAGATGCGCTGCTATTATAAGCAAAAATGAAAAAACAAGCGTGATGATTAACGAGGAAGACCACTTGAGGATACAAACGATTTTCCATGGCATGCAAATTGATAATGCATGGAAGCTCTGTGACAAGATCGATAATGTTCTTGATAAAAGCATAGAATATGCCTGTAGTGAAACTTATGGTTACTTAACATGCTGCCCCACGAACCTGGGTACGGGTATCAGGGTATCTGTCATGCTGCACCTGCCAGCCCTTGTTATAGCAGGGTATATTGGAAATATCCTTGAAGCTTGCAGTAAACTGAATATAGCCGTAAGGGGGATGTATGGAGAGCATAGCGAAGCAATAGGAAATATGTTCCAGATGTCGAACCAGATTACTCTTGGACAGACAGAGGAGGAAATCATATCCAGCATAAAAAATATAGCAATGCAGGTGGTGGAGCAGGAAAACACGTTAAGAAACCAGTTATACAAGCAGAATACCATCAAGTTCGAAGACAAGGTATACCGTTCCTATGGTATTCTTGCAAATGCCAGGAGCATATCGGCGGAGGAAAGCTTGAGGTTAATTTCCGACGTTAGGCTGGGTATGGATATGGGAATAATTAAAAATATCAGCATTGACACTTTAAATGAAATAATGCTTTCGATACAGCCTGCCTGCCTCCAGAAACTGCTGGGGAAACCCTTGGACCCGGATGAAAGGGATGTAAGACGGGCAGAGCTGGTAAGGAGGAAGCTTAGGCAAAACTGACATGCAGGATACAGGAAGGGTATATGCAGGATATGTAAAGAATACATGCAGAATACATGTAGAAAACATCCAGGATATGTGCAGAAAATATGCAAGATACTTGCGGGCTGAAGGCAAGTAAGCGTAGTATACATCATGAAAGATGCAAGCAAAATAGATGCATAGAGGTGCATAATACAGGATGTTTGACATTTGGTGCATTTGCCGTGAAATTATACATTTAATATATTTGCCGTGAAAGATACAGTAAGAGAATCCAGTGAGAGGAAAGGAGAGATAAAAATGTTTGGACGTTTTACGGAAAGAGCAGAAAAAGCACTGGCTTATTCACAAGAGAGCGCAATGGAGCTGGGACACAACTATGTCGGCACGGAACACCTTCTCCTGGGGCTTGTCAGGGAAGGAAGCGGGGTGGCTGCCCGTGTCCTGCAGGGCCAGGGTGTCACAGAGAGCAAGATATTGCAAGAGATAGAGCAACTGGTGGGAAGAGGGGAAAAAACCGGCCAGCAGCCCCTTGGATTTACCCCCAGGACAAAAAGGGTTTTGGAGCTTAGCTTCAGGGAAGCAAGGAAAATGAACCAGAATTATATAGGCACCGAGCACCTCCTTCTCGGCATAATGAGAGAAGGTGAAAGTGTTGCGGTAAGGATATTAATGGATTTGGGCGTGGACCCGCAGAAATTGTTGTCCGAAATTGTAAGGGTTTTAAAAGAAGAAACCCCGGGCTCGCCCGGTGCACAAAGAGGCGACAGCGGGTATGCAAATACACCTACGCTGAACCAGTTCGGGCGTGACCTTACTGAAATGGCAAGGGAAGGCAAAATTGACCCGGTTATCGGTCGCAACAAGGAAATCGAGAGAGTAATCCAGGTCTTGAGCCGGAGGACTAAAAACAACCCATGCCTGATAGGTGAGCCGGGCGTTGGTAAAACTGCAATAGCCGAGGGGCTTGCGCAAAGAATCGTGGAAGGGAATATCCCTGAAATCCTAAGAGATAAAAGGGTTGTTACCCTGGACCTTTCTGCGATGGTGGCAGGGGCAAAATACAGGGGAGAATTCGAAGAAAGGCTTAAAAAAGCCATTGACGAGGTAAGGAGGGCAGGGAATGTCATCCTTTTCATAGATGAGATGCATACCATTATAGGGGCAGGTGCCGCTGAAGGGGCAATAGATGCTTCCAATATCTTAAAGCCCTTGCTGGCAAGGGGGGAGATCCAGGTCATAGGTGCGACCACCTATGATGAATACAGGAAGCATGTTGAAAAGGATGCAGCCCTGGAAAGGCGTTTCCAGCCGATAACGGTGGATGAGCCTACGGTGGAGGAAACAATAGAAATATTAAGAGGAATAAGGGACAAGTACGAAGCGCACCACAGGGTAAAAATCAGCGATGATGCACTGGAAGCGGCTGCCAAACTTGGAGACAGGTATATTACGGACAGGTACTTGCCGGACAAGGCCATAGATTTAATAGATGAAGCTGCATCGAAGGTCAGGCTCAGGTCCTTTACCGTTCCACCGGATTTGAAAGAACTGGAAAAGCAGCTGGAGGACCTGGTAAAAGAAAAAGAAGACGCCATCAGGAGCCAGGAATTTGAAAGGGCTGCGAAAATAAGGGACAGGGAGCACGAATTGAAGGAAAGGCTTGAGAAGGCTAAGAATGAATGGCAGCAAAAAAACCAGACAAGGACCGATGTCGTAACCGAGGAAGAAATTGCCGGGATAGTGTCAAGCTGGACCGGCATACCTGTTCAAAGGCTTGCTGAAGAGGAAACAGAAAGGCTTATGAAAATGGAAGAAATACTGCACAAGAGGGTAATAGGCCAGGATGAAGCTGTAAGGGCTGTTTCAAAGGCAATAAGAAGGGGACGGGTGGGATTGAAAGATCCTAAACGCCCGGTGGGCTCGTTCATTTTCCTTGGTCCTACGGGTGTTGGAAAGACCGAGCTGAGCAGGGCCCTTGCAGAGGCTTTGTTTGGTGATGAAAATGCAATAATAAGCATTGACATGTCCGAATACATGGAAAGGTTTGCCGTGTCGAGACTCATAGGTTCGCCTCCCGGTTACGTCGGGTACGAGGAAGGAGGCCAGCTTACTGAAAAGGTGAGGAGAAAGCCTTATTCCGTGGTTCTTTTTGATGAAATTGAAAAGGCCCATCCCGATGTATTCAATATACTCCTGCAAATCCTGGAAGATGGGAGATTAACGGATTCGCAGGGAAGAGTGGTGGATTTCAGGAATACCGTCATAATCATGACTTCCAACGTCGGGGCCCGGCTTATTACCGAACCTAAACGGTTGGGTTTTGCACCGGTGGATGAAGACAAGGCAAAAAGCTATGAACAGATGAAAAACAACGTTTTGGGCGAACTGAAAAAGACTTTCAGACCGGAATTCTTAAACAGGGTTGACGAAATTATAGTATTCCATCCTCTTGACGAGGAGCATATAAAGCAAATAGTAGGGCTTATGATGGACAATTTTGCTGCAAGGTTGAAGCAAAACGGTATAAGCATTGAGGTTACCGACAACGCAAAAACATTTATTGCAAAGAAAGGGTTCGACCCGGTATACGGGGCAAGACCCCTCAGAAGAACCATACAAAACATGATAGAGGACAGGATAGCCGAAGAAATGCTGGAAGGAACCATTAAACCTGGAAATAAGGTATTGATAGATGCAGACGGGGAGAAAATATTGCTCACTCCCGCGTGACAATACCCCCCTTCCATTATCACACCATTGTCATATCCCAGGAAAGCCGCATTTGAACTTCGTTTTATGCTTTTTCCAGGTCGTTGATGCTGATTTTGCGGGTGTGTATGGTATGGTGCCAGTACTTGTCATTCTTGCTCAAAAAGCCCTGGATTGTTATGGGAACCCATGACAAGCAGTAAACCGGGTATATCATGAAGCCCCATATGACTGCCGGGCTGAATTTTTTCTCCGCCAGTATCACCAGGGGACCGTACAGGAGTTGAAATAATACGAATATGTTCCAGAGCTCGGGCGGAAAAGTGTATTTCAAATGGAATAGGGGTGAATGGGGATAGATTGCCTGTATCCACATCATAACCGTGGCCAGGCCAACGAGGATGAACCTGATGGGCTGAAACAGGTAGATTGCGCAGTCAAAAGCTACCAGGTTTCCTTCCCTCAAGGTTTTTTTCAAAAGCGGGATGAGATAACGGCTTGCGCAATCCGCATGGCCTTGCATCCATCGCTTCCGTTGTTTCCATGATTGTTTCAGGGTTATTGGTTTTTCATCGTACACCACGGCATTATGCGCCCAAGCAACCTTGATATCGTTCAGGGCCAGTTTAACGGTAAACTCCAGGTCTTCAGTCAGGCATGTAGCACCCCAGCCAATCCGCCTTAATACTTCCAGGTCAACACAAAAGCCGGTGCCGCAAAGCCCGCAAGTGAGCCCTAGGTAATACCTTGGCAGCTGGAATATCCTGTTGGACAACCAGAATGCTATCGAGTATGAACAGGTTATCCATGAATCAAATGGATTTTTACTGTCTATGTAGCCTTGGACTACCTTGTAGCCTTTACAAAGCTGCATGTTCATTTCCCTGAGGAAATTGGATGATACAAGGTTGTCGGCGTCAAAAACGCTCACGGCATCGTATTTTTTACCCATGGTAAAAATTTTTTCGAACATCCATTCCAGCGCATAACCCTTGCCCCTTTGCTTCCGGTTTTCCCTGGTGTAAACAATTGCGCCATGTGCCTGCGCGATTTCACCAGTCCTGTCCGTGCAATTGTCTGCTATTACAAATATATCGTATAATTCCCTGGGATAGTTTTGCCTTAAAAGTGAGTCAATTATATGGGGAATTACCAATTCCTCGTTATGAGCCGCTATTACCACGGCAAACCTTTTTTGAGGAGGGTAATCCAGAGGATTTTCCTCTTTTCTTTTTATCCAGCCAAATACGGATATGCTGAAAAAATAACAACCCATGACAAACACGGTAATTTGCAAGAATTGAGTAAACAAAAAAATCAGTTTATCCATGGAACATCCTATCCGCGGCGGATTGGCATTTTCACCCCTTTTTTTGCTTTTTTGCTTTTTTACTTTTTCTTTTTCCTTCTTTGCCTTATCAGCTTTTCCCTTGTATCTCTACACTTTTTTTACTTATTCCGTGTTTATTCCTCTTTTCTATCCATTTTTTCCTCGTTTCACCTTTTCCACGTTCCCATTTTCCATGTTTGCAACATCTTTAAAATATTTATTTTCAACCTTAAAGTTAAATTATAAAAACTTTCCCAACTATTCCAGGTTTCCCTGGTTTATTTAGACTCACTAATTATTTTGTGCTTTATAAGGCAAAATATTTATGATACATTTTACCTGTTTCGAGTGATATAATAATAATTGTACCGGCAGGAGGATGAGGAAAATAAAGACATATTTCAACAATGCAATAATAGGAAATTCACGCATGCTGGCATGTTTATCAAGCAAGGGGGAAATTGTAAGACTTTTTTGGCCGAATATTGATTACTTCCAGCATGTTGAAAAACTAATTATGGGGCTGTACCCGGTGGACAGGAAACATGGCA
>JAAZDH010000051.1 GCA_012512865.1 Clostridiaceae bacterium
ACAAATACAGCGATATTCTTGCCACAGGGTGGATTATTGAGAAAAAAGAAATAGAGCGGGACGTGAATAACCTGTTTGGAGGCAATTTCTGGAGTTTCATTGAGCGGAAATTTTAATCCCGGCTGGTTAAAACATGAGGTTTATTTAACCCGTTTCCTGGTTTATGACGATGACAGGTATTTTGAATATGATTAATTATATTAGCATGATTAATCACATTAGCATGAATAATCATAGCATTTTTTATCAAGTACGCTACCATTATTATTAGCTGATTGCGTAAAAGCAATATAGATATATTATTTTTTTTATACAAGACAAAATTTATGAAGCAGATGGGTTGGTTTTTATGATATAATCATATGGGTTTGTGCAGGATAAAACTATTTATAAAGCATAAACCCGGCATGCATGGCAAATGTAGCAAATACTGGATATGTGCAGTGCACATGCATTGTAGATAATTAAACTTGTAAATATATTAGTAGTAAATGGCAACTAAACCGTAAAAAACAATGTAAAGGAGATGTTGGACAAATGAAAAAATATGCACTGGTTGGGGCAAGTTCAAGGGCCTTGTATATGTTTGCCAAGCCACTTGTAAAAGATTTCAAGGATGTTGCAAAAATAACGGGGATATTTGACATTAACAGTGTAAGGGCTAAATACGTCCAGGAGAATACCGACCCTGCCATCCCGGTATATACCGATTTTGACCAGATGATGAGGGAAACAAAGCCCGATGCAACAATTATTACTACAGTGGACAGGTTTCACCATGAGTATATTATAAAAAGCCTGGAATACGGGTGCGACGCGATAACGGAAAAGCCGATGACCATCGATGACGAAAAATGCAATGCAATACTTGATGCAGAAAGAAGAACGGGCAAGAAAGTAATTGTTACTTTTAATTACAGGTTTGCTCCTTACGTTACCCGGGTAAAGGAATTGTTAAAAGAGGGTGCCGTCGGGAAGATACTCAGTGTTGATTTTGAGTACTTGCTTGATACGAGACATGGCGCGGATTATTTCAGAAGATGGCACAGGCGCATGGAGAATTGCGGCGGACTCCTTGTACACAAATCCACCCACCATTTTGATTTGGTAAACTGGTGGATTGAAGAAGAACCAGAGGAAATCTACGCAAATGGGAATTTAAGGTTTTATGGCCCGTCAAGGGAGAACAGGGGAGAAAGGTGCAGTAGATGTCAATACGCCAAAACATGTGAATTTGCTGTTAGATATCATGAGGACTCCTTCATGAAGGAGTTTTATTTCAATGCCGAGAAAGAAGACGGGTATTACCGCGACAGGTGCGTATTTGACGATGAAATAAACATTTATGATTCAATGTCTGTCACGGTAAAATATAATAAAGGTACAATCCTTACATATTCACTCATAGCATACAGCCCGTACGAAGGATGGAAAATCAGCATTAACGGCACCGGCGGAAGGCTGGAGGCTGCCGAATACCACAGCGGCTTGAAGGCAAAGGAGCCAACGTATCAAATCACGCTGTACAACAGGAAAGGCGATGTGATTACTTACGATGTACCGAAAGCTACCGGCGGGCATGGCGGAGGGGACGAAAGGCTCCGTGAAATGATATTCAGGGGAAATATTCCTGACCCGTTAAATCACTGCGCGGACTCATATGATGGGGTAAAATCTATCATGATAGGAATATGTGCCAACAAGAGCATAAAAGAAAAGAGGATGTTCCGCCCAAGGGACCTGGTAAGAATATAGAACAGAGCAAAGGAACCTGTCTGTCCCCTTGTCGCTGTTAAAATAATAAAAACCAAAAAGGAGGGCTTTGACATGGTTTTTTTAAGTACTATTAAAGGGTCTCTCATGGAGGGTTATTTTCCTGCAGGTTGGGATTTGAGGAAGATAGATGAATGTTGTTCCAACCCTCCGGAAGAAATAACAAAAAGGCAGGTGTTTTGGAATAAGGATTTCAAGCCGGTACCCTGTGACAATATTTATGATTTCAACATGATGATGGGCCATGAAATTGCCATGGAAATTAAAACAACTAAAGAAGAGGGAAGAAAGCTTGTGCTGATTCTCCCTGTCGGTCCCATGGGCATGTACCGCTGGACCGTTTATTTCTTGAAAGAGTGGAACGTGGATTGTGCCCATGTGTATGGCTTTAATATGGATGAATGGAGCGA
>JAAZDH010000052.1 GCA_012512865.1 Clostridiaceae bacterium
GTATATGGCCTCCAGTATCTCGGTGACCATCAGGGCCTGCTCGGGTTTTACAACAGGCTCGGTATCGTTTAAAATTGCTTCTATCCAGAGTCTTGCTTCCATGTCAGCCGGGCTCTCGGCTTTTCCTTCGTAGAAAGCGACTCCTCCAGGGCCGAGCTCGGGTTTCTTCGTATAGAGGGCGCTGTATTCTTCACCGTTTATCCTCAGTCCGTCCCACATATCTGCCCCGCCTTCGGTACCGCACAGGGTTGTTATCGCTTCACCTACCTGGAGCGTATTCAATGCCCAGCTGGATTCCAGTATTACTGTAGCCCCGTTCTCCATTACAATAAATCCAAAGGCCGAATCTTCAACGGTAAATTTATCGGGATCCCATGGCCCCCATGCATTGGCGGCATTCCTTCTCTTTCCTAGCTTGTAATATGCAGTGCCCATGACAACCTTTGGCTTGTAATTGTCCATCATCCACAGCGTAAGATCAAGCGCATGGGTACCGATATCAATCAAGGGACCTCCTCCCTGCTCCTCTTCATTCAAGAACACTCCCCATGTCGGCACGGCACGGCGCCGGATTGCATGGGCCTTGGCAAAGTAAATTTCACCCAAATCGCCCCTTCGGCATATCTTGTAAAGGTACCGGGCTTCGGGAGTAAGGCGGTTCTGGTAGCCAATTGTAAGCTTCTTCCCCGTACGCTTCGAGGCCTCAACCATCTTGCGCGCATCCTCTGCAGTTTTAGCCATTGGCTTTTCGCACATTACGTGCTTGCCTGCCTCCAGGGCATCAACGGTAATATAACCATGGGACCTGTTAGGAGTGCATATATGTACCACATCGATGGACTTATCTTTTAATAAATCCCTGTAGTCAGTACAAACAAAAGAATCCTTTACTCCAAATTTCTTTGCCGCATCCTCGGCCGCTTCTTTCACAATGTCGCAAAACGCAACCATTTCAACGCTGTTCAACTTCTTAAGGCCGGGCATGTGCTTGCCATTTGCTATACCCCCGCACCCTATAATCCCAACTTTAAGCTTCTTCCCGCTTTCATTACACTTACAGCATGTTGACATAAAATAAACCTCCCTTATCTCAATTTTTTAACATTTTACTTTTATGGGGTCTTCCCTTTCTTTAAATTGTAAAGAATTGCCCTGCATCCCTCATTTCTCCTTCGAATCCATACTTTATACTTTTTTAAAACCATGACTCTTGACCATATTTTTAACCGCGCTTTTTAAGACTATAAACAACTATAAACTATAATTATTATAAGGTAATATCTGTAGGAAATCAAGCGTTGTTTAGACTTGCGCTGCTTATATGTTCACATCCCTCTCCCCCGGCAGAAGCAAGCCTGGTTTATAAAAAGATGCAAATAACACTATCCCCCCAAGTACAAATGAAATCATGTACAATATGCGGAATCTATTGATTGAAAAAGCAATTTCCATGGATTCCGGTATTGCATTCATAAGCATCTCTCCAATGAAAGGAGCCAAAAGCACGCTTATCCCGTATATTGCCTTAAACCAGCCCTCATATATGGATTTGCCGCTTTTGGGCATTAATTCAAACCTGTATGCGACAATGGCGGTATTAAATCCTCCGTTCCCGGTACCTCCCACTACGGCTGAAAGGTACAACAAGAACAGTGTCCTTGCGGTCAGGAAGGAATAAATAAGGTAATCCAGCATGATAAAAATTGACGACACTATAATAACAAACATGTTCCCTTTTCTTCCCTGCATCCTGTCCCAAAACCTGGTAGTTACTATCATCAGTATGTAAGAAATGACGTTAATCATTGAAATTAACTTGTAGTCCAGCTCAAGGTATTTTATAAGGTATATCGAGGTAAAAGAAGTTGAAATGGTTATGCTCAGGTAGAAAAAAAACGTATAGATAAGAAATTTTCTGAATTCAGGATTTGAAAAGGGGCTAAAAAACATTGCTGCGCCATATTTTACATCTTCCCTGGTTTTATAGCAGGGCTCGTCCACAAATAACAGTATGACGACATCATTTGCCGAAAGCGCCAGGGAGGTAACAAAAACGATGAAAAAGCCGGTATAAGACTTGTCGTAATAATCCAGCACATAACCCATTCCTTGTATGGCAATTGTTATCGCAATTCTCAAAATAAGCATTCTCAGGTATATATAATCGCTCTTTTTCCCTTCCGGGGCTACTTCTATGTACCATATCATCCAGCCCAGCTGGTAAATGCCCCACATGATATTAGCGATTATTACCATAACGGTAAGAAGTGCAATAATCAACTTTTCGTCATCGAACAGCAAGGGCAGAAAAACTATGGAGCCTGACAAGAACCTGGATATGGCATTTGTAAAAATAAGAAGTTTCTTGCGCGTCCGGATCCTCTCGAATATGAGAAAAGAAAATACCGACAGTATGGCAGCCCAGGTAAATGAATTGTTTAGAATAGCCACTATAAAATCAGACCCGTTCAAATGAATAACAAAACCCGATAAAAAAAACCCGCTTGTTAATACATAAGCTGCGTTTATAACAGCCGCATCTATAAGGAACAAGATCTGGCTTCTCCTGTACTTTCCCTCACAAATCCTGGTGCCCCTTTTTTGCATCAGCTTCCATTTCAGCGTTCCCAGCATTTTTACAATTCTTGTAGTTCTTATGATGTCTCTCCCCTCACATCATGGCATGTTTTCTACCATCTCCTTGAGTTCTGCAGGAAGTTTCGGCGTGCCGCCCTCCTGCGTGCATACGTAGCTTCCCACCCTGTTGGCAAAATCATTTATCAAATCAATGTCCCATTTTTTCATCAGCCCTACGGCAACAGCCGCGGTAAAGGCATCTCCCGCCCCAACGGTGTCAACAACCTTTACCTTGAAGCCCGGATGTTCCGAGATGGCATTGCCGCTTAAAATTACGCTTCCCCTTTCTCCCCTTGTTAACGCGATTAATTCCAGGGAAAACCTGTTCATCAATTTTCGCATAACTTCCCCATAATTACCGTCAAATCCAAGGAGCCCGGATACTATTGGAAGTTCATCCTCATTTAATTTGAAAACATTTGCATGCTCGAGCGAATTGCAGATAATTTCCCTGTTATAAAAATGCTGTCTTAAATTTATATCAAAAATCTTAATGCAGTGACTGCCCGTATTGCCCAATACCTCAAGGATTGTATTCCTTGACGTCTCCGACCGCTGCCCCAGCGACCCGAAGCAGATAACATCAACCTTTTTTGCCAATTCCAGGCAAGCCTCGCTTAACTCAATGTAATCCCATGCCACGTTTTCATGGATTATATAGGAAGGAATGCCGCCCTCCCCGAGTTGTACTTCAACCGTACCGGTAGGATGCTTATCATCAATCCCGATATAGCGGCCGCTGACCCCAAGCAGGTCCAGCGTTGCAATTATCTCATCCCCCAGCATGTCTTTTCCTACCGAGCTTATAATATATGCTTCACATCCTAACTCTCCCGCATGGTAAGCAAAATTGGCCGGGGCGCCGCCAAGCTTCTTCCCCCCGGGGAGCATATCCCACAGGATTTCACCAACACCGGCAATTACGGGCTTCCTGTTTATTACAGGGCTCCTGTTCACCGGCTTCACGTTTATTGGATTCACGTTTATTGATTTTGCATTCATCAGCTTCGAAATAATTGGCTTTGCGTTCATTGGTTTCGCGTTCATCGGCCTCTTGATCATCTCATTTCCCGGGTAAATTTTCACAAAGTTTTCCTCTTGCCGTATTCAAATTATGCAACAATAATATGGTACTATGATTACCACTTCTCGGTCAAGTGTCGCCAGTACCTTTCAGGCAAAAGCCTCCTGTGAAGGGAAGGATTAAATCTTTCCCTGATGGAAACATTGCTGTAAAATTGTTTCCAAAGTTGGCGGTAGGTTTCCTCCCTTGCATCCGTTCTGGGTATTTCCCCCAGCAAGGCGGCATCGGCAATCATCCATTCCCTGGTGTTATACACGGCTGCAATGCGCCTTCCCAGGTCATGGATTACCCAGTTTTGGTCGGGCAGGCGCTTGGAAAAGTGCGGTGCCAGCAAGGGCAATATGTTGTTGTCCGGTTCTATGGGTGCATAATAAACATTGCCTTCAAGCAGGCTGAACCTGGTAAAACCCATCATCCTGTGGACTTCCCGGTCGACCCTCCGCTTTATTGCATGCACCCTTAACACCCTGTCGTCCGAGAGATAGGAATCCACCTTACTGCCCGCTTTCCAGCCAAATTTTAAATACTCGTAGATATATGTATCCTTGTCTTCTTCCCTGTCTGCAAGGTATACACAGTAGACATTTTCGAGGGCATCCCTTGATATTTTTTTCTCTATTGAGTTATAGACTTTCCTGGATTTTTCATAGTCCGTGCTGATATGCACGTACGTATCAAGGAAGTTCTGTTCAAGCCCTTCTATGCTTTTAATCTTCTTGGGATCCTCCCCGCGGTAATAAACCTCGTAAATGGCCGTGAGCAAACCGTCAAAGCTCCCATCGTATGTATAGCACAGCATATAACCACGATACCTTCCTTCCCGGCCTGATGCCACAGGCTGGCTGCACAAGTTGGCGCCGCAAGCTGGGTTGTTGCACTGTTGCCTATAACTCACCCGTTATCGATTTCATCTTTTCTTCTGCCGTAATCATGCCCATGTTCACGCCGTTCATGCCACCAATATTCAAAGCGATATCCATACCCGGACCCTGGACCAGGCCCATACCCATATTCATGCTCATGCCGGTATTCATGCCAATGCCTGCAAGGGATTTTCGGAAATCCCTGTCTTGTATGTTCAATCCCCGGAATCCGAAATCCCCTGCACCCGCCAAGCCATGACCGCGGCCATGGCCATAACCGTAACCATAACCATAATCATAGCCATAATCATAACCATTCGAGAAGAAAGATACTTGCCTGTATTCTTCAGCCATGTTGCCTGATTTCATGGCCTGCATCATGTTTTCTCGCACCAGGTTTTGCCTTATAAAAGCATCATCCATTATAATTCCTTTATAATATTTGCCCTTGCACGTAATAAAATACTGTGCCCTTTTTAATACAACCCCCAGTTTCCGCAAATCATCAAAATCCAGCGAGGATACCCTGCGGGCGGTTAAAATCCGCTTGGCGGATATCACCCCTATACCGGGCACCCGTAAAAGGGTCTCGTAATCGCACCTGTTTACTTCCACGGGAAAAAGGTGGAGGTTCCTCAGCGCCCAGTCGCACTTGGGGTCCAGCTGTTCATCAAGATCGGGCCGGGAATCGGACAAAAGCTCGTCGGCACTAAAGCCGTAAAACCTCAGGAGCCAGTCCGCCTGGTACAGCCTGTGCTCCCTTAAAAGAGGGGGTTTTTCAATTGCAGGAAGGGCGGGATGATTTGATACCGGGATGTAAGCCGAATAAAACACTCTTTTTAGCTTGTAGCGTTTATATAAAGCTTCCGACAATTTTAGGATGTTTATATCCCTGTGCGGTGTGGCCCCTACAATTACTTGCGTGCTCTGCCCTGCAGGCACAAAATATTGCTTTTTCTTGTATTTTACGATGTCTTCCTTGTTTTCAGATATTTTTGTGCTGATAAAACCCATCGGGCCCAGTATTTTTTCTTTATTTTTCTGGGGTGCGAGGAGCTTCAGGCTGTCATTTGAGGGAAGCTCAATATTTACACTCATGCGGTCGGCATACAAGCCGGCCTGTTCAACCAGCGCATTATCCGCACCGGGTATTGCTTTGACATGTATATAACCGTTAAACCTGTATTCTTCTCTCAGCATTTTCAAAACCCTGATAAAAAGCTCCATGGTATAATTAGGGTTTTTATACACGGCTGAGCTTAAAAATAATCCTTCTATGTAATTCCTCCTGTAAAAATTTATAGTAATATCAACCAATTCTCCAGGAGTAAATGTGGCCCTGGGGAAATCATTCGACACCCGGTTTACGCAGTAGGCGCAGTCATAAACACAGTCATTGCTCATGAGCACCTTAAGCAATGAAATACACCGGCCGTCCGTTGTAAAACTGTGGCAAAATCCTGCGGCATACCCGCTGCCAAGGCCACCCGGGGTATTTTTCCTGGAGCTTCCGCTGGAAACACACGAAACATCATACTTTGCTCCTTCGGCCAATATGCTAAGCTTGTCCAGGGTATCCAAATCGCACCACCCCTCAACCTTGTTACTAAAGCAAAGAGCTTCCGGCAAATGCCTGTTTTCTCCGTGTTACAAAATGATGCCTGCTTACAATTTATATTTAGTTAATATTTTACAATTCATATTTAGCTATTATTTATATTTATTTACAATACCATTATACTACAATAAAACCGGGAATGCAAACATTTGTTTGGCTGAAATTATATTGCAGCTGAAGCCTGCGGTATGATATAATAGGGCAAAGCTATTTCAGGCTGCTTGGCCGGTTTGGCAGGGGTTTTTGCAAAATTGCATGCCCGGTCACGTCAGTTTAGCCCAATGCCGATGAATGAATGTTTCATGCCGTAAAGGAGGCAATCTTTATGGATAATCAAATAGATAATCAAGATGCCCGGTATATGGTCTATGTTGGTACATATACATACGGGGAAAGCAAGGGTATATACATATTCAGCCTGGATACTTCAACCGGAAAACTTGAGCCCCTCGGCACTTCGAGGAAAATCGAAAATCCCTCCTACCTTGCGGTAAGCAGTGACAACAGGTACTTATACACGGTCATGGAAACCGATGAATTTAACGGTGAAAAAGGTGGAGCCGTTGGCTCCTTCTTGGTAGACCAAAAAAGCGGATTGCTCGAGTTCATGAATTGTCAGCCGGCTGGAGGAAGGGCCCCGTGCCATCTTTGCTGCGACAGGAAAAACATGTACCTTTATTCTGCAAACTACAGGGAGGGCACCGTGTCCATGTTTCCCCTGGAGCGGGATGGAAGTATTTTACCTGCATCGGATGTCGCCCGCCATGAAGGATGCGGCCCGAACAAGGAAAGGCAGGAAAGTGCCCATGCCCATTTTGTAACATTGACACCCGGCGAAAAATACCTTTGCGCTGTCGACCTTGGTATTGACAGGGTCATGGTGTACGAGCCGGACAGGGAACAGGGGCGGTTGATTCATTTAAAAGAACTATCCCCTGGTGTCAGGCCGGGTTCAGGACCCAGGCACATGGTTTATCACCCGGGCGGCAGCTATGCCTATGTTGTAAACGAATTAAGTTCCGATATAGCGGTTTTCAAGTATAATCCCGCCCAGGGAGACAAGAATGCCACACAAGGAGACAGGAATCCCGGGCAGGCTAACAAGGTCCTCTTCGAGGAGATTCGGTATATATCCACCCTGCCGGCCGGTTTCAAGGGTGAAAATTACTGTGCTGCAATACATGTATCCCCTGATGGGAAATTCCTTTATGCCTCAAACCGCGGTCATGACAGCATTGCTATTCTTAACACCGGCGATTGCCCGGAAAACCCGGGGCTGGTTTCAATAACTTCTACCAGGGGCAGGTTCCCG
Organism: Clostridiaceae bacterium; assembly: GCA_012512865.1. GTDB lineage: Bacteria > Bacillota > Clostridia > Acetivibrionales > DUMC01 > Ch48. The sequence continues at coordinate 7,515 of JAAZDH010000052.1, forward strand.
AGGGATTTTGCCATTGACCCCACTGGAAATTTCTTATTTGCAGCAAACCAGCACTCAGATTCAATCGCCTGTTTTAAAATCCTGCCCGGGGAAGGTATGCTGGAATTTACGGGGCAGATCGTCAACGTCCCCGCCCCGGTCTGCGTAAAGTTTGCAAGGATATAATTTAACAGATTCCAAGTGAGATACAAAAGGACGTGAGAGATGGTAAAATGCCCAGGAAAAGGGAACTTAACCGGTTTAAGGTATCATTTAAGTTGCCATTCAAGCTATTTAAGCCATTTAAGATATTTAAGCCTCTTAAGATGCAATTAAAAGCGATAATATTTGCCGCATATTTCACATGTATATGTATCATGCTTATGTTTTCACATGCATTTACATACGCAGAATCCTGCGAATTACAATACACGGAGCCTGGCTCAAATCACGCTGAGCTTGGTATGCCTATTTCCTTCGTCATGCTGCCTCCCGGTATCACACCCTTCGACGATGTCCCCCAGGGTCACTGGGCATACGAGTATATCCACCGCCTGAAAGAACTCGACATAACCCGCGGCATCGGCAGCAACAAGTTCGGGCTTGGTCTTCCCATAAAAAGGCATGAATTTGTCACCTTCCTGGTAAGACTCATGAAGTGGGAACTGGTTAGTCCTGAAAAAGGGAGCTTTGAAGATAACACCTACCCTTCCGCATGGTATTTTCAATACGTGGAAACCGCCGTCGAACACGGCGTCATCTTGAAGGACAGCCCGCATTTCAGGCCGGAAGAAATAATCACAAGGGATGAAATGGCAGTGATGATTATAAGGGCATTGGGGTATGACAGCCTGGCCTGGCAGCTATCCTCTTTAGTTGAGCGTCCCTTTGACGACGTACAAGACAACATAGGCTACATTACAATGGCGAAGGATATGGAAATAGTCAGGGGTACAGGCGACGGCAGGTTCAATCCATACGGGTCGGCACTACGGGAGGAAGCCGCTGCAATGATGATAAGGATGTATGAAAAGCTAATGCAGCCCCTGGAAGAGCTTCATGCTTTTTACGCGATAGAATCATACCCGCAAATCAACCTGCTGGAATTCCTGGACTCCGTCAGCTTCGGGTGGAGCAGGCTGGAATATGACCATCAAGACGGCCAAATTATACTAAATACGACCAACAGGAACAATAACGATTTCAATATACCGCAAGGTTATTCAACCGTTTTGAACACCGCAAGAAACCATAATCTTTCCATGCAGCTCATGGTTTACCTGGCCCAGGATGTAATACTCCTGGATACCGGTGAAGAGGAAGCAGGTAATTCACAAATGGAAAAGCAAATGAAAAATGACATTCATGGCATTTCGAGCATTTCACTGGCGGAATACATCCTATTGAACGAGGACAACCGGCAAAGGACGATAGAATTAATAAGCAGCCAGCTTCAAACGATTGGCCTTGACGGAGTCGTGATAGATTTCGAAGGCATGAAGGGGGAATCTCTTAAGTACGGCTTTAACTTGTTCCTCGAGGAATTAAAGCATGAGCTGGATAAAAACGGGAAAAAGTTATATGTTGCCCTTCACCCGGTAAGAAAGCCGGGATACGATTTTTTTGATGCCTATGATTATAAAACAATCGGGGATCTTGCCGACAAGGTAATACTGATGGCCCACGACTATAACACAAAGCAGCTTACGGACAGCGAAACGGAAGCAGGATATACCACCACCCCCCTTACTCCAATAGATGAAATATACTTCGCCCTGAAAGCGATTACGGATAGTACCACGGGTGTGGAGGACAAGGGTAAAATTCTTTTCCAGTTATCCTTTGATTCCACCCAGTGGAGACTTGACAAGGATGGCAGGGTAATAAACAAGCTTGCATTGAGACCTGGTTATACGTTGATAAATGCAAGATTAAAAAATGAGAATACCCAATCGTACTATTCCGCTGCCCTTGAAAATCCATTTGCAAAATTTACCGATACCAGCACCGGCACGGAAAACATTCTTTGGTACGAGGATGCAAGGAGCATTGCGGCAAAGATACGGCTGGCCCGCATGTTTTCCGTGGGCGGAATATCAATATGGCGGCTTGGCAATATCCCCGATTTTAACGAGCCCGGGGATAAAAAGGTTTATATGAACGTGTGGGAAGAAATATTAAAAAGCATGGGGAAATCCTAATTCACCATGCTCAAGGTGTCTTCCTGTTTTTAAGACCTGTTTTTTAAGTTTTAAGACCTATCCCCCTGCCTTGCCCAAGACTTCTCTCCCTACCTTAACCCAAGGAGCCAGGATGCCACGTTAAAATAGGCAATTAATGCCAGGCTGTCTACAATAGTTGTAATAAGGGGGCTTGCCATGATAGCCGGGTCCAGCTTCAGACTTTTCGCAAGCATTGGAAGCGTACATCCGATAATCTTTGCCAGAATCACCGTGATAATCAAACTTATACATATGATAGTTGTCACTATAATGTCGGTTTTTACCAAGAAATATAACCTGATAAAATTAACCGCCGCCAGTGTTATTCCCGTCAGGATGGACACCCTGAATTCCTTCCACACGATTTTTAAAATATCATTCAGCTTAATCTCGCCAAGGGCCAATCCTCTTATGATAAGGGTGGAGGCCTGGGAACCTGCATTTCCTCCCGTATCCATAAGCATTGGTATAAAAGCTGTTAGTACAACTACCGATTGAAGCAGTGATTCATACTTTATTATTATCCTCCCGGTAAAAGTTGCCGAGACCATCAATATCAAAAGCCATAAAATCCTGCGTTTTGCAAGTACAAAGACCCCGCTTTCCATGTATCCTTCCTCGGAAGGCGCTATGGCTGCCATCTTGTGAAAGTCCTCGGTGTTTTCCTGCTCAATTACGTCCACGATATCGTCAATGGTAATAATCCCAACCAGCCTGTTTTCATTATCCACCACCGGCATTGCCACCAGGTCGTACTTCCTGAACAAGGAAGCTATTTCTTCCTGGTCAACATGGGTATTTACGGAAACAATATTTACATCCATAACATCGGCAACTTTCATATTTTCATCGTTCAATATCAGCTTCCTGATCGGGACCGAGCCTTCCAGCTTGCGGTTGCCGTCGATTACATAGCAAACATCTATTGTTTCCTTGTCAACCCCCGTTCTTTTTATATGCTCAAGCGCCTGGTTCAAGGTCATTTCTTTCTTCAAGTCCACGTACTCGATTGTCATTATACTGCCTGCAGAATTGTCCGGGTACATGAGCAGCTGGTTTATCTGCTTCCTTGTGGTTTCATTTGCATTCTTAAGGATTTTTTTTACGATATTTGCCGGCATCTCTTCAATCAGCTCAACCGTATCGTCAAGAAACAACTCGTCAATTATATACTGGATTTCCCTGTCGGTAATCGATTCGATAATAAATTGCTGCTGTTCGTAGGACATGTATGAAAACACTTCAACTGCCATATCCTTGGGAAGCAAACGGAAAACCTTGAGTACACTATCTTCTTCTATTTCCCCGAGCAGTTGTGCTATATCTACAACATTCATCTTGATGATTTCATTTCTTGCGTCAAGAAACTTGCCCTTTTCAATAAGTTCAACAATCACTTCATTCATTGAACAGCCCTCCTTTATAAGGGCCGTCAAGCTATCAATGCAAAACAACGGTGATAGCTATGGCCCTGTATTTATTTTTCCCATTATTATGCATGTATTGGCCCAATATTAGCATCGTGCCAAAGCTTAATTCCATGGTTTGTACTAGTCCGCTGCAATATCGTTCAGGTATGGGACCTGAATCCATAACCATCACCACCTTTTACCCGTGATTTAGTAATTTTAGCAATTAAACAAATTAACAAGTAAACAAAAATATAAACCTGCAAACCAAATATAAACCATTAAACAAATAAATAACACCTTTTCCCAAGCCCAACGGGTAAAGGTGCTATTTACAAAGAAATAATACACTTGCCCTCGTTGAGCTTTAGCTCCATACAGCATAGGCTTCATCAAGCCAGCCGCATTAGGCAATACCTTAAGCCGATAATGCCTGTTAATTCATCGGCGTCTTTCGACGTTTCTGAACAGCAGCATATATCTGCATGGTAGCCTCACCTAACGGACACTATATCAACATATTCCATTGATTACATTTGCTAATTTCATTATACTACTGTCTTAATATGATTTCAACAAGATATTGTCTTGATATTGATAATTGCACTTGATATTGCAGGTTATGTTTTTAAGCCATGGTTTTACAATTCATTCCATTGACATTAACAAGATAATTTAATAATATATCTATGTAATTTCATATGGTTTCTCATGCTTGTGTACCACTGCTCAAGTTTAAGCATTTATGCATGCGCTAAGAGCGCGGCGTCAAGCACTTGGCAGCCTGCCTCATGCGACAGGCGCACAGGGACCTTGCCCATGGAAGTGTGCGCCATACACCAGGTACTTAAGCATGAAGAAGCAGTCATACGAATGGAGAGGTGTCCGAGCTGGCCGAAGGGGCGTGACTGGAAATCACGTGTACGGGAAACCGTACCGAGGGTTCGAATCCCTCCCTCTCCGCCACTACATGCCCAATTGCCCCAAGCCTGGTTAATATCATCCCATCGTTTTTTATTCTTGATCTTTTTGAATTAATTGATAGTTTGCAAGGCATAATCATAATTATAAAGCATATTAACATCGTATATTAACATAGTAAATTAACATGTTAGAAATTAAGGTACATTATAAGGTGCATCAGCATAAGGTGAAAAGGCTGTGAAACGTAATAAGCAAAACGTGGGATTGCTTGAATTGTTCGGTTTATACATTGAATTGTTGGGAAAATACGGCTTTATGCGCAGATATGGACTATATAAATCATTGAATAGGCTATTGCATAAACTGCATGGATTTATTCATTTTATAAAACTGCTCTACAAAAAATTTATCAGCGATGAAATCCCTGCATTGGCCGCCCAGCTAACCTATTACTTATTGCTATCATTTTTTCCCTTCCTGATTTTTCTGCTTTCCCTTTTAAGTTATACCCCTTTCAACATGAAGGAAATACTTGATGATTTTGCCCATTTGCTGCCTCAAACCACTCACAGCTTATTGAAAGAAATAATAAATGCTGCGGGCAATAAAAGAAATGATACCCTATTATCCTTCAGCATGCTTGCAACGGTCTGGTCAGCCTCAAAGGGGGTATCCGCAGTTATCAGGGGCATAAATAAATCCTACAACATGAAGGAAACCCGTCCATTCTGGAAAGTCAAATGGACTTCCATAATATTTACCCTTGCCCTTGGCCTTATTTTTATTATTTCCCTGGTTATGCTGGTTCTTGGTAAGATGCTATGGGACTTCTCCCTTGATTTTTTTGGATTGGCCGGCAGTTCCAGGACCGGTTGGGATATTATAAGGCATATTATACCGCTGTTTTCAATTTTCAATATCTTAATAGCCGTTTACATGTATATCCCCGCTTATCGCCTAACATTCCGCCATGCAGTGCCCGGGGCCGTTTTTTCCACGATCAGTTTCATAGGGATATCCCTTGTTTTTTCCTCCTATATAAACAAATTAGGGGCTTTCGCCAATACATACGGTACCATCGGCAGCGTGATAGCCTTTCTAATATGGATTTACTGGAACAGCATGGTTATAATGCTGGGCAGTGAAATCAACGCGATCCTCAGCTTGCCGCGAGATAACAAGCATGACATGTAATGCTGTCCCCGCTATTCTCCTGGTATTTTTGCTGATTTTTCGCTTATTTTATAGTATAATAAAGCATGACAGGCTTTTTTGGCCTGGAATACCCGGTACCCGGTATTGACATTTGCCCGTTGTCTTCGCAAGACAAGCAAGAAAAAAATAATAAGTAAAGCCCAGGAGGTTAACATGGATAAATACCCGGAATTCATTAAACAGGTTGATAACGAGTACTGGCTCGTGGAGACCGAAGCCGGGAATTACAAGCTACATTATAAAATCAAGGATATCCTTTTCTGCTGGCAGTCAAATTTCCAGCACATAATGATCCTGGATTCATATACCTTCGGTAAAATGCTGGTCCTCGACGGCATTGTCCAGACAACGGCCGCCGATGGCTTTATTTACAACGAAATGATTACCCACGTCCCCATGAACATCCATCCAAATCCCAGGAAGGTGCTGATTATCGGCGGTGGTGATTGCGGCGCGGCAAGAGAAGTTGCCAAGTATCCCGGGGTGAAACGGATAGACATGGTGGAAATAGACGAAATGGTCGTAAAAGCCTGCCTTGAACACTTACCTGAAATTTCGGGGAATCTTTGCGACCCCAGGGTTAACTTTATTTTTAAAGATGGAATGAAATACATTCAAGACCTCAACCGGCAAAATGATGACGGGATCGAAAAGGATTTATACGATGTAGTTATCGTGGATTCATCGGACCCGGTAGGACCTGCAACGTCCTTATTCGAGGCGGATTTTTACAGGCTGCTTTACAATGTCCTGGAAGATGATGGCCTTATGGCCTGCCAGAGCGAATCACCCGTATTCTATGCAAAAACAATGAAAAATACATATGACAGGTTATCTGCCATCTTTCCAATTACACGGCTTTACACCACCACTGTACCCACGTATCCCGGTGGCATATGGAGCTTTACCATTGCTTCGAAAAAATATGCCCATGTCAACCCGTCAAAATTTGACAAGGAAACCATATGCGTAAACAAGGAAATCCTGGAAAGTTGCTTTGCCATCCCGGAATTCGTAAAGAAAATACTTGATACCCAAACCCAGTGTTAACTGGTATTATCGGGTAGCTAATACGGATTCGTAAAGAGAATGCTTGATACCCAAGCAAGCTGACATCCTACCCACATGCTTTATATTTTGTGCTTTATGCTTTATACTTTATGCTTTATACTTTGTGCTTTATGCTATACACTTTATACTTTAATACCTTATACTTTATACCTTATACTCTTACCCTTTTAATGTCAGCGCCAAGTTGCCTAAACTTTATTTCCATGTCTTCATAGCCCCTGTCTATGTAATAAACATTATGTACCTGTGTTGTTCCCTTTGCAATGAGCCCTGCTATTACCAGGGCAGCCCCGGCCCTCAAATCCGTCGCCTTGGCAGGCGCACCGGTGAGATTCACTGCGCCTTCGATAACAGCCATTCTTCCTTCTACTTTCATTATGGCTCCCATGCGCTTAATCTCATCTACATATTGGAAACGGGAGTCCCAGACTCCTTCGGTGATAGTGCTGGTGCCTTCGGCCTTGCATAGCAAGGCAGCCATTTGCGGATGCAGGTCCGTTGGAAATCCTGGATACGGAAGGGTTTTTATATTTGCTTTCAATATTTTATCATTACCCCATACCCTCAAGCTGTCCTCAACTTCATCCACCCTTATGCCCATTTCAGTCAACTTTGCCGTAAGGGATTCCATGTGTTTCGGTATGATGTTTTTTACGGTAACACAGCCTCCTGCTGCGGCACTTGCTATCATGAAAGTGCCTGCTTCTATCTGGTCGGGTATAATGGTATGGGTCGCTCCCCCTTTTAACCTGTCAACTCCTTTTATTTTTATCACGTCAGTTCCTGCGCCCCTTATATTCGCACCCATCGCGTTCAGGAAATTTGCCACATCAACAACGTGGGGCTCTTTTGCAGCGTTCTCGATTACAGTTGTCCCCTCGGCTTTTACAGCTGCAAGCATTAGATTAATCGTGGCGCCTACACTTACTATATCAAGATAAATGGAGCATCCTTTCAGTTCCCTGGCCTTTGCGGTAATTATTCCATGTTCAATGTCAACCTGTGCTCCCAGCGCCTCAAATCCCTTGATATGCTGGTCAATGGGCCTGTGCCCGAAATCACAGCCGCCCGGGAAAGGTACGCTTGCCTGCTTGAATTTTCCCAGCAAGGCTCCTATGAGGTAATAAGATGCCCTAAGATATTTCACCATCTCGTATGTAACAATATGTGAGTTGATATTCCGGGTATTTATGACGAGCGTGTTCCTGTCCTCGAACCTTACTTCCGCTCCCATGCTGATGAGAACATCTACCAGGATTTTAACATCACCGATATCCGGTACATTTTCTATCCTGCATTCGCCGTCTACAAGAATTGTAGCAGGTATTACAGCCACTGCTGCATTCTTTGAGCCGCTGATATAAACATCGCCGTTCAATGCCCTGCGCCCGTTAATAACAAACTTCTCCATAATATTTTCTCCACCCTTTTGCTTATCTTTTGTTTTGCTTTTGTTTTGCATCGCTACATACTTTTTTTATTGCCCCTTTTGTTCTTCCCCAACAAAATAGCCCGCTTCCGGCAGTATTATGTAATAATTATATCACTATTTTTGGATAAAATACAATATTGTGAAATTGTTTTAATCATTTTTTGTGAAGATATTAGGGCTTTACGTCATGCCTACATGATTTCCTCCCCGTCATAAGCTTTTAGGAACACTTCCGTCCCGTCAGAGGTGATAATCCTCCATGCGGGCCCGTGAAAAATCTCCTTGGTTTCCTGCTCCCCGTATTCATTTTCAAAACCCTTGTACCCTAAATCGACACATTTTATTGTTATGTCTTTCTTCTTGTAAAAGTTTTTTAAAAGGACCTGGTGCGCAGGCATAATCGGAGAGGCTTTCTTTGTAAAACCTTTTATTTTTCTTATGTTTAATTCAATACTTGCAATACCTCCCGGGGTAATACTCACGCTTATCCTGTTGTCGTATACAAGATAATTTTTATATTTTTCAATGAAAATATACGTATCCATGTCATTTTCGGGTTGTTCAATGTGCCTGTCAAGGATAAATTGGGACATATTTATGCCCATGCCCGAGAAAAAGTCTCTTAAATATTTTTCCATGTTTTTTATCTTATTAATATCAATATCATCGGAAGGGTTTGGATTATGATAAGTAAAAGCAAGTCCTTCGCCAAAAATGATTCTATTTTCATTTTCTTCCTTGTCTTTTTCTTCTGTTGCATAGTCTTTGCCCAGGAGTTTTTCTATTATTTTTTTCTTGTCAATATCGTTATTTTTAAATACAAGCATGGGGGTATTCTTTTTGTACGTGGGAATTTCACAGTCCCTGTCAATTATAACGTTGTTTTTCCCAAGTATTTCTATTACAGCCGCAACCGATTCCTTTGAAATAGCAGACTCCTCATGGCTTATGTACAAATAGACCAGCAAAAATATATTAAGTATTATAAAGACAACTATCAGGATATTTTTTACCCTTGACCAATCCACGTCAGCCATCCTCTTTCTGAATCATATGTAAAATATAATAACCGCCATCCGGTTTTTCAACCATCCATACTGGCCCTGATTTCCCGCCCGCGGACGAATCTGCAACATAACCAATTACTATACTCTTAACCGCAAAGTCGCTTAAATTCTGTATGTTATATTTCATGGAAATCCCGTTTAGTATATCTTCGAAATAAATATTGTAATCCTTGTTATCTCTTGTCTTTTTTAAGTTAATAAGGTTCCAGCTGCTTTCTATTATCCGGTTGGAGTTCACCTTTATCGAAAGGGCGTTTTTATAACCGGCTTCATTATCGCCGGCATTATTGCTTGAGCTGTCGTTCTCACCACTGCCCATACTATCACTTGAATCATTATCACTTGAATCATCACCCACGCTGATATTCATGCTAATGTTAGCAACAGCGTTATTGTTTATGTTCTCGCTTATGTACACGGGATACCCGTCTACTATATAATCAAAGACAAATTCATAATAATTGGGGTTGTCATCCTTAACCTTGACCAGGCCAAGCCTGGCATCGGTATCCATCAAGTTGTTTTTTATACGTGAAATATAAATATACGCTTTCTCAAAAGCACTTCCAATATCGCCCCTTTCCTGGTCTCCCGCCCCGGGCGCATACCTGTATTCAAGAAGGCCGTTTTCATAAAACCTGTAGGTGTTGTTCAAATTCTTGAACACCAATGTATTATTCTTGTCAATATACCGGTCATAACTTTCCTTTTCATTTGCCAGGATTACAGATGCTATCTCCTCGATATCCAGGGTTTTTCACCCGAAAGAATATGTAACAGCGGGTATCTCCTGGTATTTTGGCCCCGTCACAACACATAGGATATCGGGGGAAATTTGGAAAGGAAATTTCCTGTCAGGGTCAATTCTCTTTATAATGCTGTATTGCACCAGGCTTTTATTTTCTTCAAGCCTTCTTATTATTCTATTATATTCCTCCTGGGACATGTCTTCTTTTCTGAAAGGCATTACGTATTTATAAAGGCTTTTTTCGCCCAATATGTAAAAAGTATTATTCTTATTAATATCTTCATCCGGCAGTACCAGGATTTTTTTTATATTTTCTGGATGGTCCGCAGCAGTCCCGGTAATATTCAAGAACCACCTGATTATACTAGCCTGGATACCTGCCTTTAATTCGAATAAAAATCCCTTCTTGACCAGCAGGTTGTCCCACGTACTTACATCCAAGGATTGGGCGCTGCTGCCGGAGGTCAATATTCTTTTCAGGTTCTCCCCTGCTTCATTCCATAGTTTAAGAAATTCACCTTCATTCTCTCCGATTATCCAGTAAGAGCCATTGCCGTTTGAAACAACTATCCTGCCTGGCAGAAAAACTTCTTCCCTTGCTTTTTTCACGATGTCCGTTACGCTTGCATTATTCCTCTCAAAAAATGCGGACAAAAAATTAAAAGAAGGAAGCCCGTGATTTTGATAAACCCACAGGATTCCCACTTGAACGATGCTTGCCAGTATTAAAAGAGCAAGTACAATGGATTTGATCTTATCCTTGTTGAGGTAAATCATTTATTCCTCTATGTCCCCGGCCTTTTACTTGGGAACCACGATATTATTAAAGATATCTGAAATATTCACTTTATTATTAACAAGCTTATTCCTTGTCGCCTCATCGTGGACTTTAATTGTAAAAAAGTTTACCTGCAAATCCTTGCCCGCTACAAGTTCAATAATATCTTCCGTTCCGGTTTCCCCTGTATCCGTCTCCATGTTCTCCGCATCGACTTCGCCTAGTTTATCTTGGGCATTGGTATCATTTTCTGCCGCGATATTGTTTTCAACGTCTGATTCTTCAACATCTTCCCCTTCATCCAATCCAACTTCTTCACCCGTATTTTTACGTTCAAATCTCAGCAGGCTTGCTAATTTTTCAGGGACCTTGCATATAACCGCTTTCAGCTTGTTAATTCCTACCGGCAGCCGGACTTCTTTTGCAAACAAACCAAATAGCCCTATCTTCCACCTGCTTTCACCCTCGGTGTTTTCAATTTCCTCGTAAAAACCGGTTTCCTCGTTATACCTTGCCAGGATGACAATAACCACTTCTCCGGGATTTGTTTTCCCATTTATTAGAAACCCACAAATGTTCATCTTTTCAAATACCATCGGGTAATTGTCCTTGCTGGGTTCAGTCAATGTAACAAGGAACTGCTCCGTTTCTTCCATATCAGCCTTCTTGATTATTTCGCGCAGGTAAGCTTCAAAAGGGCTTATCTCTTCTTCACCTTCATTTTCTCCCGTTTCGGCTTCCCCTGTACTACCTTCTGCATTTCCCTCAATATTAGCGGCGGCACCTTCCGTACCATCCCCGGGATTGGCAAGAACGTTTGTCGCCATCAATAGCACAACTGCTAAAATTATCAAAATAAAAACAAGCTTTTTTTGCATACTATCCTATTCCCCGCTTAGCAATAAATAAGACACCCTTTACATTAATGATAAAGACTCCTTATTTATTTTTTATAATTTTTTTAGCAAAAACAATATATTTTTCTAGTATAAATTATACAATTTTTCTATTACAACACTGTTACATACCATTTAAAAATGAATTACATGCAACAAAGCGCTTACATGCTCCCTGGCTAGCTTGTATCAAGTTTTTCCTGTATCAAGCTTTTGTAAAGCTTGCGCCCGTCTCCGCCGCCTCTTTTTTTTCCGCTGTTTCTTTTATCTTCAACGTTTCTTTTTCCATTACGGCAGGGAGCTTTAACAAAACCTCCGTGCCCTTGCTTGCAACGCTGCTAATGGTAATTGTTCCGCCATGCGCCTCGGTTATTTCCTTGGCAATTGAAAGTCCAAGGCCTGTTCCTCCCATTTCCCTGGAACGTGCCTTATCCACCCTGTAAAATCTTTCAAAAATCCTCGGCAAATCCTCCTCGGGAATGCCAATACCATTGTCGACCACCTTCGCGTATACCTCGGTATGGGTCTTACCTATATATATGGTAATTTTGCCTTTTTCCGGGGTATGCTTTATTGCATTGCTAAGCAAGTTCAAAATTACCTGTTCCATCCTGTCCTTGTCAGCTTTTACCGGGGGTATGTCGCCAATAACATAGCATTCCAGTTCCTGCTCCTTATTTATTGCTTCTATTTCCATTTTATTAACCGATGATTTTACAATATCTACAAAGGATACTTCTTTCATTTTCCACTTTGTCTGCTTGTTGTCAATGCTCGATAGCTGCAGGAGGTCTTTTACCAGCCTTGTCATCCTGTCCGCTTCCACATCAATTACCTTGAGGAATTTCTCCGCCGTCTGCTGGTTATTAAGGTCCCCGTCCAGGAGAGTTTCCGTATAGCTCTTTATGGTGGTAAGGGGGGTTTTAAGCTCGTGTGAAACGTTTGCAACAAATTCCCTCCTCATGTTGTCAAGCTTCTGCTGCTCGGTTACATCATGGAGTACTGCAATAACCCCCTCCGGCTTCTTGTTTTCATCCGTGAATACCGCAAAATATACTTTCAGGATTCTATCTTCTTCCTTTATCTCGACTTCCCTGCTGGTGATTGTTCCAAGATATATAACATCTTCAATTTTTATATCCAGGATGTACTTCGCAGAAAATTTATAGAAATCCATGTTTATGTCGAAATCTTCATCCCCCAGCATTACCCTTGAAGCCGGGTTAATGTGTATAACCTCTCCTTTCAGGTTAAAAGCAATAACGCCGTCCGTCATGTAATTAAAAATGGTCTCGATTTTATTCTTTTCCCTGGAAATTTCAATAAGCGTGTTTTTCAAGTTGTTGGCCATGAAGTTGAAGGCCTTGGTTAACTGCCCGATCTCATCATCGGACATTACTTCCAGCTTCTGGTCAAATTCGCCGGCAGCAATGCGCCTTGCCCTGTGCATAAGTTTTATTATTGGAGACGTAATGGTCTTTGACAATAAATACCCCAGCACTAATGATATTAATATGGAAAACATGAGGCTGCTCATTATAATACTGTTAAAACTATCCAAGGTTTCTTTCCAGGCCTCGCTGTCATACCTGAAATACATGATATAAGTCCCGTCGGCAAGTTTTATTTCCCTTGAATAATCAAAATACTTCCTGCCTTCCAGGCGGACGAGTTTATTTTTATCCCCCTTGGTTTCACCGCTTAAAACGGCAATAAAATTATCAGAGCCTATTATTTCATTCAAAAACAGCCCTCCGCTGCCGCCTGCAACATCATAGTACCTATCGGAGGAATATTCCACCTTCAAATTTTCCTTGTTAATAATGGTATAGCTTCTATACTCGTCAATTATGGCAAAGTCGGTAATAGCATTCCTTCCCTTGTTCACGCTCAAGTATTCAAGCATGTCTTCAAGGGTGGAATCTTCCCTTATGGCCCAGTTGTTGAAACCCCTTTCAATTGCTGTTTTAAAGCTATTATAGTGCTGCGTTTCCACCTGCCTGTTTAAAAACAGCCCCACGGGCACAATAAGAAATATGGCAAGCATAATGAAAATACTAACCAATCTCCATTGTATGCTCTTAAAACTTAAAGACATCGTCGACCTCTCTTAAATTATCACATGCTTGGCAACAACTTATTTTATATTTTTCATCTTCTTCACTTAACTGCCCTTGTTGAAGTAGTAGCCTACGCCCCGCTTGGTCATAATATACTGGGGATTCGATGGGTCCCTCTCCAGCTTCTCCCTTATTCTTCTTACCGTAACATCAACCGTGCGCACGTCCCCGTAATACTCGTACCCCCATACCTTCTCCAGGAGGTCTTCCCTTGTAAATATCTGCCCCTGCCTTTGGGCAAGAAACTTGACAAGTTCAAATTCTCTCAATGTAAGCTCGATTACCTCGCCGTCCCGTATCACCTCATAACGGCTGATATCTATTACCAGGTTGTCGCACTGGATTTTTTCACTAACTTTATTTGCGGTAATATCATCAATATCGGTCCTTCTTAAATTGGCCTTTATCCTCGCAATGAGTTCCCTATGGCTAAACGGTTTCGTAACATAATCGTCCGCTCCCAGTTCCAATCCCAGCACCTTATCCACCTCTTCCTCCCTGGCTGTCAGCATGATAATAGGTGTATTTACCGACTGTCTTAATTTCTTACATACTTCAAAACCATCCATCTTAGGAAGCATAATATCCAGCAAAATAAGGTCAGGGTTTTCGTTTAGCCCTAAAGCCAACCCTTGCTCTCCGTCATATGCCTCTATTGTTGTAAATCCTTCTTTCCTGAGATTATGCTTAATGATGTCCACGATGTTCTTTTCATCTTCAATAATGAGTATCTTCTTACTCACTTGATAACCCCCTTAAAGAAAACTTTTTTCGGGAAGCCCTGCCTTGCGGTTGCCAAATTTTCGCCTGCTATCTCTTGCATATTATAAATGTTTCATAAATGTGTCCTTATAAATTTTTTTACTCTTTATTTTCTTATTTTTACCGGTTTTACGGGTATATCTTTATCATAAGCACGTCATGCGCGGCTTTATCATTAGCATAAGCCTGTCCTCTTTTTATTTTATTATATCAATTAATACATTTAATTTAAATGTGTATTTTAAAACATAATTGTAATAAAATTGTAACATAATAATGTCAAAATATGGCTTGATGTAATTTCAATATTATTAGACTCATTTCATAATAAATTTGTTCCCAAAATTTTATGAGACAATGGTGAGTTATGGTGATTGGAGACAATAAGGGGACAGTTCTCTTGTTTTTATATTTCCAAGTCAATAGAACTGTCCCCTGTCTTTGCATCTAAAAAAGAACCGTCCTCCTGGTTTATTGCTTACGGCAGCTCAAAGTTTGAAAGGGGGTTGGCCCGCAGTGAATAGTCGGTAAGAGTGTTGTTAGGCCCTGCAAAGAACATCACCCTTATTTTCTTATCCGTATGGTTATCGTTTATGGTCAGTATAATCCTTGCGGTGCTTGAGCCTGTTGCATCCTCGTAGCGTGATTCAATTATGGAGGCCACCTTGTTATCGGAAAGCACGATGAACTGCTTGAGTTCACTGTCATTGTTTGCCAGGGGTTTGCCCGACCCATTGGATGTCCTTATGTTTTCGTTCAACGATATGATAATATCGGTTTTCCCATCCCTGTACATTGTAATGAAGCCAGTTGCGTAAGGAGCATACTGGTCTACCACCTTTATCGGCGACGTTGTTTTTTGTATTGGCTGTCCATATATATCCGTCGTAAATGGCTCATCATAAGCCGTTTGCAGGTATATATCCCTGCCGGCGTACTGGCCGCTGCTTGAAATAAATCCGTCTACAATGAGGGTAATTTTTCCCTTGCTGTGCATTGCCTCGGCAACATTAATAACTTCGTTTCCTGCCGTAAGAAGGAAATCATACGGTGCCAACGTGGAATCATCGATTTCCCTGTTTAAAGTCACCTCGATCCTATCCTTGTCAACAACCGCGGCGCTTACAATCCTGGGAGGGCTCTCCACGCTGCTGAATGGGGCTGAAACGCCCACAGCGTCCATTTCATTTCCTGCTTTATCCTTGACAGCAGATATTTGCAAAACATCTATCATTTTAATGTTGAAATTATCCGGTAAAGTAATTACCACCGTCCTGCCGTCTGCAATCATTTCGTAAGTAGTATCCTGTGGGAAAAGCTCGGATGCATATGTCTTGAAACTCATGTAACGGTAGCTGTTTCTCAATGTAGCAGTAGTTTCATCAAGGCTTTCGTTGAAATGTATATAAAACTTGTTGCCTTTCACCCTCACGTACTCGACGGTTGGGCTCAAGTTATCAGCTATTGAAAATTCCACCGTTAATGGTACTATCCTGTTTTCCTGGGGAGTGTAATCCACCACGTCCGCAATGGACAGGGAATACATGTCCGGTTCAAATGCGGTCCCGCCCGGTCGCTGCAATACGACACGGTTCCTGTATGCTTTTCCTGACCCGTCCGTGTACCATCCCATTTGTGCAAGTGTTATAACCTCTTCTCTCGAATTCCTTAGGACATATGTTGCACCTGTGGGCACTACATCCTCTGAAAACGTCAGTATAATCTTGTCCTGGTCCTTTATTTCATATTCCAGGTATTCAGGTATGCCCGTATCCACTTCCGGCACTACATCAAACGTAACAGTCTTCCTATTGCCAAAGTAGTCTGTTACGCTGTAAATCCCGATAGTTGCTCCTTCAGGCTGTATTGCAGCAGTGCGCTCAAGTTCCAACGTATATGTTCTCATGTCATTTTCATACGAGACGGAAGCCACCCTGCCCCCGGGTCTCACTGCTACCTGTTCTATTAATATGGGCTCAACGGGCTTGTTAAATTTAAATTTTACTATAGTCTGTGTTACTTGAATGATTTCTTCCATTTCAGGAGGAGAGGCATCCTCTTCAACTGTAAATTCCACCGGGTCCTGCATTACTTTAAACCCCGCATAATCTACAACACCCGTTTTTACCCCGAGGCTGTGTGCCCCGCTCTCCATCCTCTTTGAAAGGGGGATGTCCACTGTCGTTTCATCAATCACCTTAATCCCGGTAGTACCTACAGTCCTCCCGTCAAGCGTATAATTGGAAGTAAGATTGGCATACCTTACCGGCTCACTGTAGACCACCCTTATTATCTTATTCCCAAGTGCTTCAACCGAAACCACCCTGGGTTCATACCTGTCCATAATATTATCAATTGTAGTGTTGTAATTCCTGGTTAAGCCCAGCTCTTTTTTTACCGTTAAAAAAACGGTTTTCTGTATTTTAAGAGGGTTAGTCATCAAAAGCGTAACTTGTTTTTTATCTTCCGACAGGGTTGCTTTTTCAATTTTCTTTTCTGCATCTTCCTGTTCAACGTAATAATTGCCGGCGTACGATGCACGTTCAGCATCAACTTCCTTGCTGAAATATACGCGTACCTGTATAAAGTTGTCTATCTCAACAGACGTAACCTCCAGGGGAAGCATCACCAGGTTCAACGTGGTAAAAGCCATTATATTAGTGCCTTCCACGTCACCCACTATCGTGTTGTAACCTTCTTTCAAGTTTTTATAATCAAAATCCCACACAACAGGGACTTCTTTTTCTTCTCCATTGCTATATACCGCTGTAACCGTTGCCGGGAGGACTATTTCATCCCCCTCGTAATATGTACCAAGGTCAATTTCTTTTAAAGATACTATTACGGGCTCTTCTTCAGGTTCTTCCGGTTCCCCGGGTTCTTCGGGCCCCGGAGCCATGAGTCCTGCTGCTATCGCCTTCTCCATCTCTATGGAGCCATCCTCGACGAGCTTTTCCAGCAGTGTTTTATCAGAGCCTTTCACCGGGAGCTGCAGCGCTTCAACTATACCAATAGCCATGTCCCTGTTGGTTAGCTCCTCCACTCCTATGAGGTCCCATAACCCGATGTAGAAAGCGAAGTCCATGACTTCTTCCCACTTGAAATCCCCGCCTTCTCCGTAATCCTGCCTGTATCCCAGGGCTTCCAGCAGGACCTTGTAAAACATCTGCACGGTAACCAGGTCCCTGGGAAAGAACCTTCCATCGGTACTTCCCCGCCAACCAAACTGCGGGTTGGCTTTTATGTATGCCAGGATATTTCTTCCCTCCGCCCACAGGATTTCATCCGCGTCGGCAAAATTTTCGCTGCCTTCGTATGCCATTGCAATTTGCTCGTAGTTATTCCCCGCAAGCCTCAGCGTCATTATAACTGCCTGGAGGCGCTCGGTTTTCTTCGACAGGTATTCCTCGGTAAGGCCCTGGCCTTCTCCTTTTAATACTCCCAGTATTTCGCAGATTTCTTCAGCGGATATTTGCCCTGCATGAACAACTCCGCCTCCTGGCATACCTGGCATGCCCGGTATGCTGCCCAACGGCAGTATGCTCGCTACAAGCGCCACTGCAAGGATAATATGTAGGTATCTTATTTTCATTGGCCCCATTCCCCCTATTATCAATGGATTCTTCTTATCTTTTGTTTTCTTTGCGTTATTTGTTTCTTTTAGTTAATTTTTACTGTTCTCATTATACCATTCGGTTTTTTTGCAAGTCAAATAATAGAAGAAACGACAGCGGAGATTGCTCCCCCTGTCTTTTCTTCTTTTTTTAACACTTATTTTTACTTAATCATTTCATATAATGCCGGCTTTTATCTTTTTTTATATTTTTTTGTTTTTACATTTTTTCGTTTTTTGTGTTTAACCTTCTGATGCAAGTCTTCCCATTGAAGTCCTTTTATTATTTTTATTTTATTATTGATTCCTGGTACAATAGCAAAGCAACCAAGCGCCGCTGGTTTACCTGGCACTTTTTTGCCTGCTGTTCCCCGCCGGCTAAAACCCGGTTTTTGCATTTATTTTATTAGTCGGCAGAAATTTCATATGTTTTTACAAACTCAACAACCAGTTTCTCCTCCTGCCCAACCCGCTGCTTGACCTGCACGGTTAACTTGTACGAACCTGCCGGGGCGCCAGTTTTAAATTCAAATTCCAGGGTTGTAACTTGTGGTTTGCCTGCCTCTAACTTATACCCTTGAGCTGGGCCGTACATAAAGGACGCAGCGTTGTCATCTATCAGCTGTATCATATCGTACGGGCCGTCAGCAGTACCATCAATGGTAGTTGTAAGCTTGAATGATTCAAAGATATTTTTGAAAGCTACGGCTACATCCTGCTCTTTCCCACCGATGACCTTGGTTTCGCTCAAGGATATATATGTTTTAAGTCCTTCTATATCGCAGCTGCTTTCAAGCTTAACCTCGTTTTCCTTGATATCGCCTTCCCCGGTTTTTGTATTATCAAGAGAAACCCTCACCCACTTTTGCTGTGTATATCCCTGGTGGTCTATTGCTACCTCGGCGTAACCGGCAAGGCTCCTCGTTTCTGGGTCATCCTTGACCTCGTACGTGCCGGGGTACCCGGTACCCTCGTGGTACAGGGCCACGGCCTCGCCAAAACTGTGGGTGCCGCTGAAATTGGCTATCACCTTGCTGCCCGCCTTTTGCGCCACAAGGCCAATCCCTGCGTTCCACCCGTTGCCGGACGTGGTTATGCTCTTGAAATTAACCGTGATTGTACCCGCTTTATCCTTGTTAACATAAATACCAGCTTTCTTGCCGTCAATAGCTGCAACATTCTCCAGGTTGACCACCATGTTAAGGTTTGCATTATTAGTATCGTCAAAGATTTCAACCAGGTTGTCCCCATGATTGCCTTTCACGGTAATATTCCTAATTGTTGTACCGCTAGCATTTACCCCATGGATGCCCAACCCTTCTATCGAGTTATCACCTGTTTTACCTGTTCCGCTGTTGATGGTCAATATTTTCCCGTTGCCTTCACTGTCCAATTTACCTTCAATTATGACTTTCCTTTCTATGATAAGGGGCGAGGTCAGCGTTATATTGTTCTTTAGCAGAATTACATCAATATCATTGTTCCCTAATGCATCCAGCAATTCAGCAGCCGTTCCTACCTCGACAGAGTGGTACGGCGCAATGGTTACTGGCTGGTTATCCCCTGTACCAATGATTTCCTTTGGCTCACTATTGGCGGACTCCTTGACAATAACCTTTACGTCCTTGGCTATTTTGGCCTGGACCGGTTTTGCGCAAACCAGGGTTACTGGCTTGTTTATAATTACGTTACTTGTTATTGCCGCACCTTCCTCGAGTACCAGGTTTATAACCGGGCTATCATCATCCCCGGTGAACATGTCTAATTCCAATGATTCCACGGTTTTACCGGCAGCTATCCTGATGGTAATTCCCGTGGCATCCCTGACAACTATCACGTTTCCATTTGCATTTTCGTTCCACGAGGATGATGAAACATCTATTATTGTTATTGTTCCGGTTACGGTCGCGTAGTTGTTCACTGTTGCATTAGGCGCATTAACCGTCAAGTTCCCGTCGATGGTGCCAGCCGATATGGTTATTGTCCCGGCAGCATTGCTTGTTATGGTTACATCGCCGGTTATGGTATATCCTTTCAAATCAAGGCTTATTAATTTATCAGTATCAATATTTGCCGTGACATTGCCCGTCAGCGTTACCGTGTCGCCGTCGCCTGCCGCTTCCAATGCCTGGCCCAGGGCTTGCCCATGCGTAACGAGCTTTGCTATTGCAGCATTTATTGCATTTGTTTTTGCCACCACTTCCTGGTTGGTGCTTTCAGGCAAGGCATATGCTGCTTCCTTGGCGGCCGTAAATTCCGCCCAGGACTGCGGCGTATAATTTGACGCAACCTTCCCGTCTGCCTCGGCCTTGGCAGCATCAAGGTCTGCCTGCCCTGTAAACACCAGCTTGCTTATGGCATCGTTTATTGCGGCAATTTTTGCGGCAATTTGCGTGCTGTTGCCCTCGGGCAGGGCAAATGCCGCCGCCCGGGCGGCGGTAAATCCCGCCCAGGACTGCGGCGTGTAGTCTGCTTGCACCTTCCCGTTGGCCTCCGCCTTGGCAGCGTTCAACGCGTCAATTGCGCTGCCAACCAGGTCACTGCCCTTGATTTCAACTGCTTGAGTGAAAGGCTTTGCAGTGTTACCTTTTGCGTCCATTATAAAGTTTATTTCATCCTTTGAATAAACCTTGTATACTTCTCCGGGCACTGCGTGTTTAATGTTTACAATTATCTTCCCGTAAATATCTACGTATTCTCCATCAATCCATTCTCTCCCGTAGGTGTTGTCAATTGTTACCGTATAATCCACCACGGGTTTCAAAATGTTGCCTAGATATTTCTCTTCTACAACAAGGTCTACTGGTATAAGCTCGCTATACGTGGCAACCAGCGGTTCGGTAAACCTGATGACAATCTTTCCATTCGAGTTGACCACAATTGGTTTTTTCTCTATTACTGCAGGTTTAATACCATCCGTGATTTCCTTTTGCAATACCACGGGCTCTACGCCGAACAGGTTGGTTATTGCCCTTGGTTCCACGATTTTTACCTTGTCTCCCGACGTATTATAAGGGAGCTTCCCGTCTATGGTCATGGTAAGCTTTGTGCGCCCCTTGCTGTCAATTTCCTCGTCCAGCCTGATAACCTCGATATCCTTCGAAGAACTCAACAGGTCTACCACAAATGCATCCATGTCATAAGTGCTTAACTCCTCGCTGAAAGTAACCTCGATTACATTGGGTTCTATAGCTATGGCACTTACTATGAACGGGGCGTTGCTGCTGTCTTTCGCATCAGTAATTAATTCCATTGTCGGTGCTATTTCATTTCCTGCCAAATCTTTTACGTTAGCTGCAAACAGCCGGGTTGAATTAACAGTTACCAGGTTTTTCTGACCCTGGGTCAATGCTATTTTTACTATTTTTTCTCCCGCATATAATTCTGCTGATTCACTTAGTTTAGTGTAGGTACTGCCGTTCACCAGGAAGTAATTGCCTGGGTTCAAAGCAGTATACGGGTCAATTGATTCATTATAGAACGCGTACAAGAACCATCCTGTTTCTTTTGAGCCTTCTTTCTCCACCCCATAGGTCACTTTCGTAATCTGCGGCGGAGTCTTGTCAGTAATCTCTATGGTTTCGCTGTAGAAGCTAAGCTTGTTGCCGTTAATGGTGGCATCGTATACATCATCGATGTTTACTATTATCGTCTTGCCCGCAAGTTTACTGTTAAAGGTTACCGCAAATACTGACGCATCGATATCAGGCGTTATTTCAACCTTTAAGCCGCTGATTACTTTCCCTTGCTCGTCAAGAATTTCTATATTATCCTTGCCGAAGGAAACCTTCTTGGTGAACTCAATTTCAATGGTATCTTCCGCTATTACCCTGATTTCCTTTACCTCGGGAGCGGTCTTGTCGGCAGCTACATAAACGTTATATATCTCCGTTTCAAACTTGTTATCCCACAAGTCCACTATTTCATATGTTTTACGGTCATCGGAAGCTGTTACCTTTCCTAGTATCCTTATTGTGCTGTATCCCTCGGGGATAGGTCTGTCGTTCTTTTTATCTCCCGTGTAGAACCATACGTAAACCCTTTCATAGCTCTTCTTCGGATCTATGAGGACATTGCCATCCTCGTCCGATGTTATCTTAATAGCCGTCCAAGCCGTAAATGTATGTGAAAACTGTTCCTTGTGGAGTCCAAGAACGGGCTTGTTGAATTTAACAACCACGTATTCCTGCTTGGCCGCTTCAATTACGGCTATCGGCGGGGTTTCATCCTTTTCGTATGCAATGGTCAATGCAGCGATTATATTGCTGTATCCTGCATAATCCTTGAATCCCTGGATCGTTACATCGTATTCCCTTCCGTCAACCAGCGATGAATACAAGGGTATTCTAACCTTTTCCTTTATTATTTCGATAGCGCTCTTGTTTATCGACAAGGTGGAGTAACCTTGCTTTATAATAACCTGTGCATCCTTTACATCTGCTATGGGCTCACTAAATGTTATTGTGAGTTCCTTCGGCCCTGTCACTTCAACGTCGAGAACCTCGGGCAGTTGAGCGTCAAAGAACCTGAATTCAAAGGTTTGTTTCGCCGGCAATATCTTATTGCTTATGGTTAGCTTCGCCATTTTTTGGTTGGCTGGCGCTTTTTCCAGTGTCAAAACCACGGTATTGCCTTCTGCTTCAACGCTTTTGATAGTTGCCACGTCAAGGCTGTAGTTATCCTTCTTGGTTACTTCCGGGTTTTCAGATACATCCTTGTTGAATTCAATTACAGCTTCAATTAGGTTATTAGCTGTTATATTTCTCACCTGGAGAACATGCTCCTCGATTGTTATATTTACCCTGGCAACAACATTGGTTCCCTCGATTGTTCCAACGATCTGGGTCTTTTCCATTGCTTTCGAAGTGTCAATATATGGCCACTTAACCGGGACATAACCTGTTTTCCCGTCGCTGTAAGTTACTTTTACCATGTAGGGCAAATTCAATGACTGCCCAACCTTTATTTCAATATCAGGAAGAACTTCGACCGATACGATCACCGGTTCTTCTATCAGGCCTGCCCTTATTGCAATTGCCTTCTTGCTTTCATCATTGCCGACAATTGCTTCTATAAC
>JAAZDH010000053.1 GCA_012512865.1 Clostridiaceae bacterium
ACATATGTCAAACTAATGCATTATATCATCAAAAACATAAGCGTTGTAAGTTATAGTTGAAGACTTATATTACTTTAAAAAATACGAATGCGGCCATAATTCCATAGGTCATTCAAAAAACAAAACCAATCTCTCTGACTTTCCATAAATATACAATATATGAACGCTCGGAAAATTCGAATTCCCGCAATGGTAAGAAGAGTAAAACTATTCGAAGCAAATACGGTGAGATGGAGATTAATGTTCCGCAAGACCGCGAGAGCACATTCGAGCCTAAAATAGTACGGAAGCGGCAAAAAGACATTTCAGGGAAGGTCATATATACCACCAATGCAATTGAAAGCCTACACAGTACCTACCGTCGGTTAACCAGCAAAAGGAGCGTATTTTCAAGCGATACGGCTCTTTTAAAAGCTTTATATTTAGCTACGTTTGAAGTAGTTAAGAAGTGGAGTTTGCCGATAAGGAACTGGGGTAAATCAAGGGCTTGCAAGCCATAATCTGGCTTACAAGTCCCATTGAAAATTATCATGGAAAGCTAATTTACAGAAAAAGTTTCACACAGCCTTTAATCACGTTTGGAATAATCTATTCAATATAGCACTGCCGTCTATATCTGAGTTATTTAACTGTAATAACATCCCATGGGGTTATTAACCCCAATATCTTCTCATCCTCTCTGCCATTATTAGTAATGAATACTGCTGCAATTCTCTTACTACCTATTAAGTCGTTCTTGAATACTTCCACTATTTCTATGACAGTAATATTTCTTGGCCTGAAAAGAAAGCATTCACTACAGTGATTATTTATTGGTATAAAATCTATGAAGTCTTTTATTTTAAACTCATCATCAATAATAACATTCCTATTATTTACAATAAAAGAGAAAATTGTATTCTCACTAAACACGCCAATCAATTTGCCATCTTCAATTACAGGTACATGAGTGAAAGACTTCTTGCTCATTGTTTCCATAACTGTTAAAGTATTCTCCTCTAGAGTAGCTTTATAAATGTCCTTGTATTTTATAGCTATTGTATCTAAAGCTAAGGGTGGTTTTAATATCTTGTTTCTTAAATTTTCATATCTAGATAAAATTATACTATGAGGTTCAGCTATTGGATCTAATTGATTCTTATATGGATTATGTACAATTGCATTTCTTAATTCTGCGAATGTCATCAAATCATCTGCGTTATATTTTATTAAGAGATTTCCTTTTTCAGCCAACCTTCTTATCAGATCTTTATGAGATATCCAAGAATCTACATTTAGTTCCCTTCTCATGTACGTATCAAGCTCATTATATATGGCCAGGAACTTTTCCGCATTGCTTTTTTCTCTATATATAATAATCCCTCCTAAGTCTATAATAATCATAGTCTTTTAACTTTCTAACATTCTATTTATGCAATCCATACCACTTCCAAGATAGCTGATATTAGATTTTTGAGTATCATATTTTTAACATTATAAGTTTGAATATTCTTTTACTTTAATCATATACCAAAAGACTATATTTTTGTTTCACCATTTTTTCAATTACAATATATTACGATTCCGCTGATTGCTTTTGGCGCAGGAACTGTAAAATATTCCAAAATCATTGTCTCATAATTTCAATCTTATTTTACTGCTTTCACAATCCTTTTTTAGCATATTGCTTTACATTTCCATTATGATTTTGTCATTAGCAATTATTTTATCTTGTTCCCTTGTTGAACCCATTATCTGATCCTGGTTAGCATTAAAATAATTCATCTAAACGATTGGCCTCAACTAGC
>JAAZDH010000054.1 GCA_012512865.1 Clostridiaceae bacterium
ATGAGAAGAAATCCAGTTTTTTCATGAAAGCAATAAAGGTGCCTTCAGAATTTTTTAAAATTTTACCAGGTTGGTCCTTATCGGAATCGTAAGTTTTTATGTCGATAGATTTATTTATCATATCCGTGTTGTAGTGGGAGATAATTTTCGCTTTTTCATCAACAATAAAAGCTTCCGTATTGTAAGACCTTAAATCGGAATATTGTTCAGCAAGGGCCGAGTTATCTATATCCATTCTTATATGGCCAAGAACCTGCAAAGAGCCGTCTAGCGGAAAAACAGGCATAAGAAGCGTGATATAATAACGATTTGTTTCGCTTTTCCCAGGGTACCATATTATACCTGTCTTGTTGGCCCCAAGATATTTGTGTAAATCATCTTTTTGACTGATCTGGTATGCTGGCGCGCTGGAAAGCAGCAGATTGCCTGAAGCGTCGTAAATAAGAATTATTTCACTTTGAAGACCAAGATAAATACTTTCATTGGCAAGGTCGTTTATGGTAATATTCAGGGAGCTTGATCCCTCCTTGTACCTGCGTTTCAATTCCTTTTCAAGTTCACCGAAAGAAAATTTCTGTAGAACCATATGTTTTCTGTACATATATTCATTAATCTTGTTATAGGATTTCTCAAAAATAGCTAGATTTTCCTTTATCATTTCATCTTCTATGAACTTTTTTGACTGTATGAATATCAGCATTCCAAATATCGAAACAGGAACCAGCGTTGAGATTACGAGGTAGTAAAAGAGTCTTTCACGAATTGTAATATCCCTTTTCCTGTGCTCTTCCATGTATAACGGCATGT
Organism: Clostridiaceae bacterium; assembly: GCA_012512865.1. GTDB lineage: Bacteria > Bacillota > Clostridia > Acetivibrionales > DUMC01 > Ch48. The sequence continues at coordinate 808 of JAAZDH010000054.1, forward strand.
TCTTTTCATTACTTGATTTATACTTTTCCATAAGACTGGTCAAACTTAAAATCCGGTCTGACAACCTTGATGCCGCAAACCTTACAAAAATAAATGCAACCAGGAAATTAAGCATGAATATTAAGAGTATTAATAACAGCAAGGTTTTCTGTTTAGTAAGTGATTCATTATTTTTTGTAAGACCTGCAACTTTCCATTCCATAAATTCAATTTCAGTTGAAACAATTTTTGATGATCCCATTTCGAATATAATCCCGTTTTCATCATTGCTGCACAGCAAATTTCCTACGGAACTGGCATATGTTTTTGTATAGGAAGGGTCATACCATACAGGATCCCAGTTGTGGTTGAAAATGATTATCCCGTTTCTTCCATCTGTTCTCTTGTTGAAATACATGTCATCCAGGACAATAAACACTGTTCCGTATATTCTGTTTTCATCGCAAAGGCTGCATTTGACATGCATATAATTGTTAAGTGTATTATAGGTATCAGGTTCCGAAACTTCTCCTGTTCCAGGAGTAACAGGAGGAGATACAAATACCGGCTTCTCAATCTTTTTTTCGTAGCGACTTCCGGAATAATATATTCAAACCGCGTGTTGCTGTCGTAGTGGGTATCTTCGGTTATAACATGGATGGATTTTATTAAAGGGTTGGTCTTCTGTATGCTTGCCAGAAAGTATGTAATATCTTTTGGAAGAGTATGTTTTTTATAAACATCTGTACTGGCATCCCTTACCTGTTTAATTTTATTAATTAATTCCTGGTTATTTTTTATATATTCCAGAGCTTTTTCAACCTGGATAAGGTTGTTGTTTATATCGGAGGCAATTTGACGAAGCCTTATTCTTATCATGTAATCATTTTTTTCATCAATATACTTGCTGCTGGTTGTATACAAGTTTATGCTGATAATAAGCATTAATATGAATGTGGTTAAAAGGGAAAAAAGCATGATAAATCTTTTCATGGTAATTTTTACATGAAATGGCAATCTCATTCAGCTATACCTCCTATAGTTTTTAAACTTGGTTCTTTGCTTCCGGATTCTTGCGGTTGAATTCCGCCGAATAAACGCGACCTGTACTTTAATGGTGTTACACCTTCCCTGCTTTTAAAAATCTTGCAAAAGTACGAATAATCATCATAGCCAACTTTCGTGGCTATTTCTTTTATTGAATATTCCGGGTTAATAAGAAGCTCCCTGGCTTTTTCCATTCGGATTTCAACAATGTAATCACTGAAAGTTTTCCCGGTTTTTTTTCTGAAAAGGCCGCTAAAATAATTCGGATTTAAATGCAAATGATCTGAAATATCTTCGAGAGTTATTTTATACGATAGATTCTCATATATGTATCTCTTTGCTTCAACAATAAACCTGTCATTATTGTCCCTTATACTTTTTATGCTTTGTTCAATCAAACTTCCTATTGTATTCAAAAAAAAGGATTTTAATTCTGAAAGCGCTTTTGTCGAGTTTACTTGTCTTGCTATATCAATCTTGTTAAGAGAACCTACCAGCAGTCCCCTGTCTTCTATTTTACTAAGCAGGGTAAAGATTATATCCAGGCATATAAACTTTGTATCAGTTGCAGAATATCCCGCATTGTCTTCAATAAAACCAAACAGCGTATGCATGTTGGCATGGAGGCTTACCATTTCATTTTTATAAATATTATTTATAATATTGCTTATTACCTCATTAATTTTATAATCTAATTGCTTTGGAACCTGTAAAGGAAGTAATTCCTGGTAATAAATGACAGAATCCACTCCTTTAAAATACTTGTAGCTATGCGCGAATAATGCTTCCGAATATGAATGGCTGGCTTTGCAAATATCATTATATGTATTACCTACTCCTATGGTTAAACTCCATGGGCTGTCATTCAAGCAGGCTTGATTTTCCATGTAACTTTTAAATCCTTTTAAGTAATGATTGCAATCATTTTTTGTTACTGGACCTGCAGCACATATAAATATAATTATATAACCTATATGCGATATTGTGGGGAATCCTAGCTTGTTCCAGTATTCATTCGATTTTTTTATTATTGATTCAGGAAGAAAAAATCCCCGGTTTTTATTATCTGCAGGTTCAAAATTGCATACGGCTACTTTGAAATAGTGTTTCAGGCAGGCAAGGTTTAAATTATCAAGCCTTTCATACAGGTTATCTTTGTATGAAATGGTTCCGTTTATTATGCTTTTTAAAAAGTGTTCTTGTTGCTGCGATAATATTGCCGTATTATAAAGTGAACGTAAAACTACCTGTTCTTTTTCTTCTTCAATATCACGTATTACCCTGTTAATGACTTCTTTAATATTTTCTCTGCAAACAGGTTTAAGAAGATATCCCTTTATGTTGAGCATTATGGCCTGCTGTGCGTATTTAAAGTCACTGTAAGCACTTAAGAGTATAACATGGATACCTGAAAATTTGCCTTTATTATTCTTGCCAGTTCCAGTCCGTCCATTCCTGGCATGCAGATATCAGTCAATACAATGTCCAATCCGGATTCTGATATGATTTTAAGCGCTTGCGCACCGTTTTCTGCAGTTCCTACAACTTCGATATTCATCTCTTTCCAGTTGCAAGTATTTTTAATGCCTTCCCTGATGATTTCCTCATCATCTACTATTAAAAGCTTGTACATGAAAAGAGCCCCTCCCCTTGCATAATTATCTTAAAAGACCTGAATAATGGAACTGTTTATCATATTACTATTCACAAAATACAACAGCATGCAATACAATAATATCATAAATATGTTAGAAAAATCAATTATTTTGCTTAGAATATAATGGGTTTTGGGGGGAAGAGAATACGCCCACCCAGTTACTTATACCGCTTAATATTTTCCATTAAAAGCTGAAGATATTCCTATCTGGTTTTATTAGAATATATTAC
>JAAZDH010000055.1 GCA_012512865.1 Clostridiaceae bacterium
ATATGGGGGTTTTCAAAAAAGGGATTGTCGGCCTGGAAATAAATGATACGGTTATGTATGTTGTTGAATTATCAGGAACAAAAAATAATCCTAATATTATCAGCTATGGCAAAAAGCATCTGGCTGAAGGAATTGTGAAAGAAGGAAAGATAGTAAACCAGGAAGGTTTTAGAAAGGCGCTTGATGAATTACTTAAAGAAACAAGGATAAAATCAAAAAAAGTAGTGCTTGGAGTGAATAATAATGATGTTATAATACGCTTTTTACGGTTGCCAATTGTGATTGACAGGAAAAAGATAGGTAATTTTTTAAAATTCCAGGCATCAGATTATATTCCTTTCAATGTTGAGGAATGTGAACTTGATTACACGGTAACAGGCGAGCAAAAAACAGAAGAAGGCATTTTTTACAACGTCTTGTTTGCTGCGGCGAGAAGAAACATGCTTGACGGTTTTTTAAAAGCCTTTGAATCAACAAGGTTAATACTAAAGGATATAAAAAGCTCAACCCTTGTACTCGATACATTTTTGCAGCAGGAAAATAATGATCGTGTATATGCAATTGCCAATATCTCATCAGGGATTTGCAGTATTTTGATCATTTATAACAAAATACCGGTTTTTGCACGGACAATATCCATGGGAAAAGCAAGAAGTGCCATGAGTATTGCAAGTAATGCTTCTACCGAAATTAGATTGTCAATCCACTATTTCCAATCCCAGAACGGGTTTTCAATAGTGGAGAAGGTTTACCTGCTCGGGCACGATGCGGCAAAGGCCGGAATTAAAGAATATATCAAAAACGCATTGAATATTGATACGGAAGTACTTATGCCTTTTAAACACTTGTATTACGGAAAAACAGTAGAAGAAGAACAAAAAGAAAAAGAGCTTGACGCGACTGAATATGCAGTGGCTTTAAGTCTTGCCATGCATGGCCTCAGCGAATCCAGGGGGGTGAGGATGATTGAGTGAAATAAGCTTAATGCCATCCAGTTATAAAGGGCAAGTGGAAAAAAAGAAAATATATGATATATTTATACTGGCCGGGATAACCCTGGTTTTGTCGTTGTTCATGATTTATGGCTTAATTTCCCTGGTCCGTGTTGTCTACGAAAAGGAGCTTGCCGCTTTGCAAGCTGAAAGAAAACAGGTTGAAAACAGGATTGGATCACTTGGTGAATATGAAAAAGCGCTTCGCTCCATAAGTGAATACGAAATGCTTGTTAAGGAGGCAAAAAGGCCTTTACCCGTATGGGAGGATGTTTTAGCTGAAGTTTCGTCTTTTTTACCTCATGGAATCTGGTTTGACAATGTAGATTTAAAGTATGAAAACAGCGGCGGGAAATGTGAAATTGCCGGGCGTGCCCTGGGAAAAGACATAGTCGTTGCATGGCTGAAAGAAATTGAGGAGTCCCAAAGATTCAGGAACGTGGAATTGAAGTATATTGGCGATAATGAGGAAGAAGGCAGGAAAACAACCATGTTCATCGCAGTAATGGAAGTTATTCCGGGGGAAGGATGATGATATAAATGCCAAAAACCAATAATTACCTTGTTATAATCTTAATAATGGTGTTGGTGTTTATTGCAGCCTTTTTAACGGTGTCAGGGGTGATGAACCTTAAGGATACCCTTAACGCAATAGCGAATGAGAGGACTGTTATCGAAAAATTGTATGAAAAGGCGTTATACCTGCAGCAGATGAAGAGCAGCGGGCAAGATTACGAAAGCGTTGTTGATGCATATAAAATGATGATACCACATGAACCTGATAAAAACCATGTACTGGAAACAGTGTACGGACTGGCCGGGAATAACGCCGTAAATGTGAACACGGTACAATTTGGCGAGGAAACGAAGGGACAGAAAATAATCAAGGTTCCCATAACTATAAACCTGGACGGGGATTTTGTCAGCATTATGAATTTTCTCAAGAATATAAGGAAGCAAAGAAGATTATACAACATTATAAACATTAACTTATCCAGGGCAGGAGACCAAGACAGCAGGATTTATGCAAACATGCTGATAAATGCTTATTACGAAAAATGAGAGATATAACAGGGCATGAATTATAAGGAACTGGCAATTAGTTTTAAGCCGAAGGCTAATAAAGTGGGATTCGAAATATGAATCATGCAGGATGAAACATGAAAGGAGAACGAATTTAGGGGATATGCCGGGAAGAAGCCTTATCGGGGAAAAACTGGTTGAAAAAGGGGTAATAACCAGGGAACAGTTAAACGAGGCCTTAATGAAACACGAAATAAAAAGGCTGCGCGGAGAAAAAGTACTGCTTGGGCAAATACTGGCGGATCTCGGGTATTGCACAAGGGAGGACATAGCCAGGATTGTGGCAAGCCAGGCAGGTGTCAGGTTCATGGAGATAGATCATTATAGCATTGATACGTCTGCTGTCAGCCTTGTGCCACCGGAAATTGCACTAAGATATAGTGCAATACCCGTGGGATTTGATAAGGAAAAACTCCTAGTTGCCATGAAGAACCCGTCTGATGTCATAGCCATCGATGATTTGAGAATAATAACAGGGTATAGTATTGAGCCCGTTGCAATAAGTGATGATGCACTGGACTCTGTTTTGGGAAGATACGCGAAAGTAAGCATGGGCTTTGATGATGGTGTTGAAGAAAAAGAAGAGGTTGAAGTAACAGTTGGCAGGGAGTATAACGAACAACCCGCGGTTCAGTTGGCAAATCAAATTATCAACCAGGCTGTAAAAGCCGGGGCAAGTGATGTACACATCGAGCCCCAGGAAAGGAATTTAAGAATACGGTTCAGGATTGACGGCGTGCTTCATGAAATACTCACCCAGCCTTTAAGTATACATCCATCCCTTGTTTCCCGCGTAAAAGTCATGGCAAACATGGATATTGCCGAGCGGCGAATACCGCAGGACGGGCGGATATCTTTAAGAGTAAACGGGGATATGATAGATGTACGTGTTGCCTCAATGCCTTCCGCTTACGGCGAAAAGATAACGATGAGACTTTTGAACAGGGGCGACAGGTTTATGACTTTGAAGGAGCTCGGGTTTTCGGAAGTGCAGCTTAAGAGATTCATGGAAGTTTTGGAGCTTGCATACGGATTCATACTTGTAACCGGACCGACGGGCAGCGGGAAAAGTACTACAATGTATGCCGCCCTTGCAAAACTAAACGATACATCCAAGAACATAATAACACTTGAGGACCCGGTTGAAAGAAGGCTGGAGGGGATAACTCAGATACAGGTTAATATCAAGGCGGGAATGACTTTTGCAAGCGGACTGCGTTCCATAATACGAAATGACCCCGATATTATTATGGTTGGGGAAATAAGGGACCATGAAACGGCAAGAATTGCCGTGGAATCCGCTTTAACAGGGCACCTTGTCCTTTCCACGATGCATACAAATAATGCGGCAGGTGCTGTAACGCGCCTTTCTGATATGGGTATTGAACCTTACCTTACGGCCTCATCCCTGGTTGGGGTTGTCGGGCAGAGGTTGGTGCGCTTGCTTTGTAATGAATGCAAGGAGCGGTACAAGGTGACAAGGGAGGAAATGTTAAACTCGGTGCCGGATTTCCCGTTCGAGAAGGATGAAACGGAACTTGAACTGTATAAAGCAAGAGGGTGTGTTCACTGCAATGGTACGGGCTATAAGGGCCGAATTGGAATATATGAATTACTGAGGGTGACTGAAAACATACAAAGGCTGATCCTGATGAAAGCTCCTGCATCAGAGATACATCGTACAGCAATAGGGGAAAGCATGATGACAATGAGGCAGGATGGTTTCTTAAAGGTAAGGGCTGGTGTAACAACCATAGAGGAGTTATTGCGCGTGGTGGTATAGTGCCTGCAGGAAGAAATCAATCTTTGAAAAAAGAATGTCATGGAGAAATATACCATTTGAAAGAGATGGTTAAGGGAGTGTTATAAAGAGGAAGGCATCAGATGAATGATATATTGGATATAAGGGCAATGGATGGTAGGGAAACTGGTAAAAGAAAAATAAATAGCAGTAAGATTCTCTGTGAAAAAAAAGGCTTTACCCTGGCAGAAACGATAGTTGCCATTGCAATTTTAACATTAGTTGCAGCAATGTTTTCCAACTTTCTTTCTGTTGCCCTAAAAGCAAGGAACTTAAGCAGGGAGAGGCTGCAGCTTGTTGCTCTTGCCACCGGCAAGATGGACGAAATTATGGCGATACACAGCTTTTGGCAGGACATCGAGGGATTGCAGTCATGGCTTGTAAATGACGGGTTTACTGTCAACGAAAATGGTATTTATTACAAGAAGCTGGCAGATGAAAATAACGTGAGTTACGATTTCGAGATTTTTATTGATGAAAATACAGGCATAGAGGGTTTATTTCAGCTAAATCTTACCGTAAAGTCGTCTAACAGCAACAGCATATCCCTGGTGATACGCTTGAGGGAGATAGAGGAAGAAGAAACTGAGACGGGAGAAGGTTGAAATATGCGACAGGTATTAAAAAAGAACAATGGAATCACTTTAATCGAATTAACAGTTACCATGGCCATAATCTTTATTATTATTGCTGTTTTAATCCCCTTGTATACCATGGCAAGGAGAGCGCTCGCATCGCAATTGGATGAAGCCGGCTGGAGGATGGATGTGAGGCAAGCTTCTTCACTCCTTTCCAATGATGTAAGGTACTCTAAAAGAGTAACTGTTGACCCGGGAAATACATCAAGTATAGAGGTTTATGACAAGGATAGCAAAACGATACTGTACTTCATGAAAAATGAGCCGGGGAAAGAAAACTGCCTGGTACGATATGTAAGAGGAGATGACACCACGATTGAGTTTAAAGGGATAAAAGGCGCTCAATTTGGCGTTGAAATCAACCGGCTTATTTCTGCCAGGTTTTTTTTCGACGATGAAGACGGTGAAAATAAAAAGTACTATGATTTTAAAATTGCAAGGCTTTCACATAAAGTGTATAAAAAGGATTTTTACAGTACACTGAGGGATACCGCGACTTTTGTTTATGGAAGCACTGTGAATTTTACACAATCTATGGTTAGTTCACCCGATGGTACCGTCATGGTGTACAGCGATGTTTATACAACCCAGGTAGGGCTTTGTTCAGAAATGAATGTAAAGTATATTTATATTGATGGTAATGTTAACCTCAATACCGGCAGCTTCGGCATGGGTTTGGATGATAATACGGGTGAAATTCACATAGGTGGCGACTTGTATTTAGGTATAGGAACACGGCACATATATGGTACAGTATATGTCGGCGGCGACCTGCATTTGAAGGATGCCGTAATTCATGGCACCATGTATATTAAAGGAAATGTGACCCTGGACTGGACACCGGATATTCGCGGAATAATTTATTATACGGGAAGCTTATCGCATCCTCCATACATGGGTGCTAATATAACATCGAAATGTGTAAAGGTAGATAGCGTGCCAACACCTGAAATACCAGAATATAGAATACCTCCTTTGAAGCCGGATGAATGGTATTATGAAAACGGTTACGTTACAGGGGTGCCCCTTGCCAACAATATAAAAATCTATTCTCAAGGCAATTATATTGATACGCGTCAGGTAAACGCAGAAAATGTAATAATTGTATGCAAGGAGGGAGATGTTTCTATTAGCGGCTGGAACAGGGTTATCACCGGGGTGATCGTAGCGCCGAAAGGGAAAGTCACATTTTCAGGAAGCAGATTTGAAGGGGTTGTAATTGCAAGGGACGGCTTTGATGTCCCTGTTTATAGTGCCACGATTGTATCGTCGAACATAGAGAATTTCATAATAAGAATGGAGGATTTTCCATTTGTGATAGAAGATATAGAAGAATAATGAAGAGGAAAAGGAAAGGACAATTAAAATAAATGCAGGGAGAAGGACAACGAAACAGGTAATGAAAAGGCTAATGCAGATACCAACACAAATGAAAAAAATGATGAAGCTAATGCAGATATTAATACATATGAAAAAAATGCAGCAAGACAAAGGCAAGGCCTTTGTTACAGTTCTTATATTTTCGTCAATCGTAATTGTATTGTGTTCCGCCTTGTTTTTCGTACTCCTTTCGGAAGTTAAATCGAATGATGCCATGGCGGAAAGGGAAACGGCAATATATGTTGCTTATTCTGGTATTGAACATGGGGTTAATATTATTGTAAATACACCCGAGGACGAGGAATTGGTGAAGCCTGATGGGGCAATAACCATTTACGATAGTGGTGATACAAGGTATGAGTACCAGGTGATGGAGTTAGCAACCTCTTATGTTGAAGCCGTGGGAAGGATAATAAAAAACGGAAATGTGACGATGGAAGTTACGCTGACTGCAAGTGTTGATGCGGCAGGCCAGGTTGGAATTGTTAAAAAACAATAGCCTTATGCGCCAATCTTATGCGTCAATTTTATGCACCAATCTTGCATATTATTATATTACGTCATTATACGCTATTATATCGCGCCATTATATAATTTTACACTCAAGGTAGTATCTTTTTTCTTCTGCTTCACCCATGGAAAAGGTTTTCCGGGGAAGTACACCGTCTTTCAGTACGGTTTTGAACAGCCCGTGCTTGTCGATAGGGTTAAGGTAGAAGCCCAGGTTCCCTGGTTCTTCACCAATTGAGGTTACTGCATTTTCCCCGTGGATGTAGTCTATTTTTGCGCTTGGGTTGCTCTTGAGAAATGAATCAAGAAAGTCCTGGAGCGTGGCAACATCAAGGTTATACCGGGGTTTTTCAATAATAATAATACCATAGCCATGGTTGGTAACAAAGGGGAATATGTGGCTTCCTTGAAATTTCGCGGCAAGTTCATGCTTTTCCTGCTCCATCAATTCTTTTGAAGGGAAGCTTTTAACATGAAAAGGCGAGACGGTGCTGAAATGTTTATCCATTTCTTTTATCAAGGTCTCCGGGTTCGCGTTAAAAAGAACCCTGTGGATAGGCTCAAAAATCAATCCTTCGTCGTGCACATTGACGACTTCAGCCATGGCATACCTTGCGGGATGATGAGCCTGCATTTCTTTGGGGATTTGAGTTTTTTTGTTTTCCCAGTGGGCTTTTGCCGAGGCCAGGGAATGATTACCGTCGCCTACTGCAAATAGCAGTATTCCTGTGTCTTCCGGGTCTACATCGTATTTGTCCGCAAAAAGCTCAGGGTCAGTAAGCTTTTCAAGGACTTCGGCAATTTGCCTTATTATACTTGGCCTTTCAATTTTATAACCCTTTATATGGCCCCCGTTCATCATCAGGTCAAAATCATATATTTTATCCATTTGCTGTACAGCATTTTCCAGGTGGCCAAAAATAGCCATTTCCGGGTCATCAACCAGGAGTTGAACGTGCGGCACCTCAATAGGAGCATTTCGCCTTATTTTTATTCTCGGCGGAAGCCTTTCCGGCACGGTTTTTTCCGTTGAGCGGATTAATGCGCGTGAGCCCTGGGTATAATCGTATTTTTCCAGATCAACTGCCAGGATAAGTCCTTTCCTGGATTTGACACGCGGGGTTTCCCTATCAAGGTATATAAAACATGGATTGTGGGGGACAAGCAATCCGTCGTCAAGATATTTTTTCATGGTAATATTTATGTTGCTTATCATATCGTCAACATTGCTGTTTTCAAGATAAACCTCAGGCAGTATGAGCCTCAGGGCGGAAGGGCTGTTGCCCACTATCCTTTCTACTTCTTCCCAGTACCCTGGCTGTGAAGTATATTGATCACATGCCACAACAGCCCATTTTTGCATATCCGTGCCTTCTGCGGGAAGGAGAACCTCCGGGAGGGAAACACCAGTTTTGTTAAAAATGGTTTCATGTGAACCAAGTGAGTTAAGGGATTCAGTTGTCATATTACTACGTGCATTAAGTGATTCAATTGCCATTATTACCGCCTCGAACTTTATTATTTGTTTTATTATTTTTCAATCAATCAATCATTCATTTATGCATTCATGTATTAGCTAATTCATTCTTTTTCATATTAATGATTTTACAAGTATCACCTGTGTTTTTTGTATGCTAATTTTTTATACAAAAATTTTGCGTATATTATTTCATGTATGCTATTTCATGAACATTATTAGTTCTATATATAATATTTTTTAGCATCTTTTAATTCATAAGTTGATTTTATATGAATACATGCATATAGTCAATAATTGTACTATGGTCTCTTATCTAAAGAAATTTTATACTACAGCACTTTAACTGAAACTAAAGATTTAAAATTAAGAATGAAGATAAATTTTATGACGAAGAATATGCTAGCGATGCTCATGGAATTGCTGTAGAAATATGGGAACAGGTTATTAAATATCTAAGCCACTAATGTGTATTCCGGTTTATCCGGACAGTAAATCCGGAGGTATCCTGACATTAAGACCTGAAATGTCCGAGTTCTTCTTCAAATTTAATTAAATTCATTATAAAAGCAAGATACTATATTTAAAAATGCTGTGTTGTAGATCTATAAAACAATGTTCTTTGTTACACAACCTAAATTGCGAAAGAATCCGGATGCTCCAGAAATATGCAACTTATAATAGCTTTTCAGTTAATGTAAAAACAATAATTTTATTGACAAATTATGTAACTAATTATACAATAATGAGTGTAAGCTAAATACCTGAAAGCGTAAAACCAAATGTTTCAATGTAATTTAAAAAAAGATGCCCGTTTGGTGAAATTGTTGGATTTATTAACTGCTATGAAGAACAATAAACTTGTTAGTGTAAGCTTCTTAGTATATTAATACGACACTAGGTTATAATTGATAACCAGCTTAGTAAACATAGCTCAATCTATTGGAAACACACGAAAAATGTTGTAGACACAAAAACACCCCCTGTTGCTTTCTTTAATATAATTTGACTACAGAAAACAAGGAGGAATAGTATGTATATTGCTCATAAACGAGATGATGGAGAAATTCATCCCTTGATTTCGCATTTAAAATCAACTGCAATTATTGCTGAAGAGTTCGCGAAACCTTTTAAAGCTGAAAAATATGCTTATGCTTGTGGCCTTTTACATGATATTGGTAAATATTCATATGAATTTCAAAATAGAATAAAGAATAATGGAAAACATTGTGATCACTCTACTGCAGGCGCTAGGGAGGCATTGAAACTCGGTAATTCAGGTAAGCTGCTTGCTTATTGTATTGCAGGCCATCATGCAGGTTTACAAAATGCCGGATTTGCTTCGGATACAGGAAATGAAGCAACTTTAGCATCGCGTTTTAAAAAGAAAATTCCGGATTATAGTAACGCATTTGACGAAATTAACCTGCCGGAAATTAATATTCCAAAGATGCCTAATATCAAAGGTATAAATAAGTTTGGCTTTTCATTATCATTTTTTATCAGGATGATTTATTCTTGTCTTGTGGATGCTGATTTCCTCGATACAGAATGCTTCATGTCCGAAGGCAAAGTTGATAGAAGGTCTGATTATTCATTTGACTTATTTCTTGATAGTTTAAACCGTGAAATAGATGAATTTAAAAAGAAAGAGAATAATGAAATAAATTATATGCGCAACAGAATTTTATTAAAATGTATTCAAAAATCGAATCATGAGAAAGGACTGTTTATTCTATCAGTACCCACGGGCGGAGGGAAAACAATATCATCAATGGCTTTTGCCATTAATCATTTGTTGAATAACAAAATGAGCAGAATTATATATGTAATTCCATACACGAGTATTATTGAGCAAAATGCTAAAGAGTTTAAAGATATTATTGGCGGAGAAAATGTACTGGAGCATCATTCTAATTTTGACTTTTCAGATGATGAAGAAGAAGTTAATAATAAATTGAAACTATCTTCGGAAAACTGGGATATACCAGTTATTGTAACAACAAATGTTCAATTTTTTGAGTCTGTTTTTTCAAATAAACCTTCACGCTGCCGAAAGCTGCATAATATTGCAAACAGTGTCATAATTTTTGATGAGGCACAAATGTTGCCTGCGGAATATTTAATTCCTTGTACTATGGCTATTTCTGAACTAGTTGCTAACTATAATTCCACCGTTGTTTTATGTACAGCAACTCAGCCCGCTTTAGACCAGTTGTTTCCTAAATGCATAAGAATTAGGGAAATATGTGAATACACTGATGAAGAGAAGAAACTCTTAAATATATTTAAGAGGACAAAGATCATAAAAAGGGAAGAATTAAATTTACGGGACTTGGCTGATGAGTTGAATGAGAGAAATCAAGTTCTTTGCATAGTAAACACTAGGAGACACGCTTTAGAACTTTATTCGAAGTTAAAAAAGGACGGAAGCTATCATTTATCAACGTTAATGTGTCCAGTTCATAGAAGGGAAGTCATATCAAAAATAAAAGTAAAACTCAAAACAGGACAGCCTTGCAGAGTTGCATCGACGCAATTAATTGAAGCTGGAGTAAATATTGATTTTCCAGTTGTATATAGATCTATTGCAGGACTGGATTCTATTGTACAAGCTGCGGGCCGTTGTAATCGTGAAGGAGAATTGAAAGATGAAAATGGCAATAAGATTTTAGGCGAAGTACATGTTTTCACCCCGGAAAAAAAATTTGTAAGCCATCAGCCGTACACTTTTAAAAGAAGAATTGAAGTAACCAAGGGGATCATACGAAGGCATGACGATATATTTTCAGTTGATGCTATTTATGAATACTTTAAGGAGCTTTATGAAGTCTCAGGAGAAGAAGGCCTTGATATTAAAGGTATTTATAAAGACCTTGAATCAGGAGTACATTTTAATGGAACTAAACCTCAAGAGAATTTTAATTTTGATTTTGAGAATATTGCTAAAGAATTTAAACTAATAGAGGATGATACTGTTCCTATCATTATTCCTTATTCTAAGGATGAAAATGATAATGCTGCCAGGGAATTAATAGAAAAATTAAAGTTTACGGAAAAAGTCGGAGGAATTCTGAGGTCATTGCAAGGTTATACCGTAAATGTTTATAAGCCTGAATTTGACTGGTTATTCTCTCTAGGAATAATTGAACCTGTTAAAAAGAATATTTTTGTACTGACCGATATGAGTAGTTATGATAGCAAAACAGGTTTAAAAATTGATAAAGAAATAGGTATAGGCATTTATGTTTAGAAAAAATCCATCTTATAAAACATTATATAAGATGGATTTTCTAAGTGGATACTATTAATTATTAATTTCAATCCACATTCTTTACATAAGCTGTAAAAACTCATATAAAGAATGACAATTTAAGTATAGCACAATCTTTTTGAAATATAAATGGATACTGTAACCATAAATATTCCTGGCAACTCTTTAAAGGCAGGCAATATAGAAATTATAAATGTCTAAAACTAAAAGTAAGAAAACAAGGTATACCTGAAGAAATAT
>JAAZDH010000056.1 GCA_012512865.1 Clostridiaceae bacterium
CATGGGATCAGGAGCGCGTTAGGATCCCGGTTACTCCCGAACAGATTATAAATGAGGTACAAGATGCATGGGATGCGCTCCCAACTGCGCTAATGCCCCACGCATTCATAACACTTATAATAATAATTATTATTAACTATTAGCAATATCCATTGCAAGAAATTCTTATAAAGTATCCTTTCCATTAAATTATATTACACGAAAAATTGCCTAAAATCAAGTATAAAAATGTAAGCAATGTACATATGACTGCACGCGTGTTATGCTGCCAGGTTTCTGCAGCATGAGAATATTTCCCTGGCATAGTCCAATGCTTTCTCAGCCATTTCAATGCCGGGATCCTCCATCTTCATCCCGGGGGTTGCAAAAGGGTACCTTGTAGGAATATAAAACTGGTTTAGCATCCTTGCCGCAGTCAAAATATTCTTAAACGACCTGTCATACCTGGCGCACAAATTGGTTAAGTCTACCAGGTTGTGTGTTCTTGGCGGATTAAGCTTTTTGCTGACTAAAAAAGCTTTCAATGCTTTTTCCGAGGCCTGGTGCGCAAAGAAACATACTATGTTGTATTTGCCTGCCTTCAGCATGATTTCTGCCGAATCAATATCGTCAGCTGAAAAATCAAACCATTTTTCTTCCTCTTTCATATATGACCTTCCCTTTTTTTTCTACCTCTTCTATGTAAAATATGCTCTTTTCCACCGACTTCATCTCTTCCGGGGTGTAAACAATAATATCGGCAGCCATTTCAGGTTTCGTTATTTCCACCACCTCTTCAAGCCTCTTGTAAAAAGGCTTGCCCGTGTCCTTTACAATAATAAGGTCGATATCCGCCCACTCTTTTTCTTCATTCCTTGCAAAGGAACCGAATAATATGATTTTCTCGGCCTTGTATTCATCGATTAGGATTTTTACAATCCGTTCAAGCTCCTTGCTTAGTTCTTCCGACCTTTTCATCCAGGATACCTCTTTCATCCAGTTTCATCATGTCGAGTTGATATGGATTTTTTCAGTGCTGTAGTCAACTATCTCAATTCTTCCGTCATTTTCTATAAACCTTATTATTTCTTCAATCATCCTGTCAACATGGGCACTATCATTTGATATGCAGGCTACCCCGAGTACTGCACTTTTCCATGCATCATTCATTCCGACTTCGGCAATGGATGCATTATACCTTGCCTTGACCCTGTCAATTATGCTTTTGATCACGCTTCTTTTATCTTTCAGCGAGAATACATCATACAATGTCAAACACACCTTGCATATTCCAATAACCAATACCCTGACATCTCCTCCTGCCAGACCAGGTGCAATCACCATGTATCTATCACCATATATCTATTATAACCGCAACAAATGATTTTAACAAGTTAATACATCCGGCCTGCCATACTGCCATCCAGCCATCCAGCCATCCCGCCATCCCACCACTTCCCGGTGTCCAAAAACATAATTGCTATACGCAAGCTAAAATGCTATACTTATGCTGTACTTGCGCCATACTCATGATATGCATGTTTTGGGTCGCAGCACAAAGCCGGCTTGTATAATCTTGTATAATTATTACAGGAGCGTGTTTTACGATGATAAAAATTGCACCATCCATCCTGGCATCGGATTTTTCCAGGTTGGGCGAAGAAATAAAAAAAGTGGAGGATGCCGGTGCTGACATGATACATGTTGATGTAATGGACGGGCATTTTGTTCCCAACATTACAATAGGCCCCCCTGTGGTGAAATGCCTCAGGTCGGTTACGAAGCTTCCTCTTGACGTTCACCTGATGATAACGGGACCTGATAAATATATTAACGATTTTGCAGATGCAGGAGCTGATATATTGTGTGTCCACGTGGAATGCTGCTGGCACCTTAACCGTACCATCCAGGCAATAAAGCAAAGGGGTATTAAAGCCGCGGTTGCGTTAAACCCTGCAACATCCCTTTCCACGCTGGACTGGGTATTGCAGGACGTGGATATGGTTCTTATAATGACTGTCAACCCTGGCTTTGGCGGCCAGGCCTACATTGAATCATGTACCGAAAAAATAAGGCAGCTGCGAAGAATTGTCAATGAAAGATATCTCCACATTGACATAGAAGTGGACGGAGGTATAGGGCTTGACAATATCCGCAAGGTCACGGAAGCGGGGGCAAATGTTATCGTGGCAGGCTCTACTATATATAATGCGCCCGATACGAAGAAAATCATTGCCGACTTGAGAAAATTTGCATTTAACAAAAATGTTTGACTTAAACAAGAAGATATGACTTAAAGATGTATAATACAAGGATATAGAATACAAAGACGCAGAATACATGGATGTAGAATACAAGAATGCAGAATACGGTGGAACACGGCAAAATACAGGAATGGATGAAATATGACAGGATTAATCGTCTGCAACGGTGAGATTAAGGATTATTCTTATTACAAGAGCTGCTTTGAAAAGGCCGATCTTGTGATATGCACGGACGGCGCGGTTCGCCACATGTCAAGGTTCGGGATTATCCCCCACGTCCTGCTGGGCGACTTTGACTCCATTACCCCGGCCGAATACGGTTATTTCCTGGAACAGGGAGTGAAAATAAAGAAGTTTCCCGTGGAAAAAGACAAGACGGATACGGAGCTTGCAGTCGAATACGCGCTGGAGGAGGAATGTAACGAAATAATCCTCATCGGCGCCATGGGAACCAGGATTGACCACACCCTTTCCAATATATTCCTGCTCGAGAGGATAGTTGAAAGGGGCGCCCGCGGCTGGATTATTGATGAATACAACAAGGTAACCCTTATAAAAAACAGCAGCATCACGCTTGAAAAAAAACACGATGAATTTGTTTCCCTCCTGCCCCTCCACAGGGAGGCAGGAGGTATTTCCACCAAGGGCCTTTACTACCCCCTGGATAACGACAGGTTAACAGCAAGCACTTCCAGGGGAATAAGCAATGAATTCGTTGAAAACACTGCCCAAATCACCGTAAAAGAAGGGTGGTTGCTTATCATAAAAAGCAGGGATTAACGGTTTTTCCACCAGGCTCAGAATTCCTTCGCCAAGGCTTCAAAGGCAGGCAGCGAATTCCCTATCATTTCAATGCTCACACAGTAAGAGAGCCTGAAATGCCCGGGCCATCCGAATCCTGACCCCGGAACTATGAGAAGGTTATATTTTAACGCCCTCCTGGCAAATTCCACGTCATCGTCAATCAAGGCTTTCGGGAAAAGGTAAAAAGCCCCCTGGGGTTTCACGCATGAGAATCCGAGCTTTACAAGGTGGTTATAAAGGATATCCCTTCTTTTCCTGTAATACCCGATGTCCACCTTTTCCTCCAGTGAACCTGCAACAACCTTCTGGAAAAGGGCAGGGGCATTTACAAATCCAAGGGTGCGGTTCGAGAAAACAAGGCCGTCCACGAGCAAGCCCGCATCCTCGATATCACTGCCAACGGCTATGTAGCCAATTCGTTCACCCGGAAGGGCAAGGGATTTGCTGAATGAATTTATCGTAATCGAGTTTTTGAATATTGCCGGTATGCTGGGCAGCTTAACGTCGTCGTATATAATCTTGTCATAAGGTTCGTCAGCCACGACACAAATCTGCGTACCGTATTCCTTTTCCTTTTTCCCTATAATTTCCGCCATCCTTGCAAGTATGCTTTCATTATAGACAACACCCGTGGGGTTGTTGGGAGAATTTATGAGGACAGCCTTTGTCAGCGGGTTGAGATGCCTTTCGAAAAGCTCAAGGTCCGGCTGGAATGTATCTTTATCCACCGGTACAATAACAGGTTTTCCCCCGTGGTTGTCTATGTAAAAAAGGTATTCTGCAAAGTAAGGAGAAAACACGATAACTTCCTCGCCGGGATTGATAATGGTTTTAAACACCACGTTCAAGCCTCCTGCCGCCCCGCAGGTCATAACAATATTCTCCGGCTTCATTTGTACTCCTTTTTCCTTTTGGAAATACTCCGCCACTTTCTCCCTCACGCTGTAGTAGCCTGCATTGCTCATGTAGCGGTGAATGCCTTGTTCGCCGCTTAAAACAATATCTTTCAGTTTCCCCTTTACCGCCGCCGGGGGCTCCACTTCTGGATTGCCCAGGCTGAAATCGTATACCTTGTCTGCTCCATGAATTTTCCTGAGCTTTTCCCCTTCCTCGAACATCGCCCTTATCCAGGATGATCTTCCAAGATTTTTTGCGATTTTTTCCGATAACATTTTGCTTTCCCTCTTTCATCAGCGTTTTATTCTATATTACTCTATTTTCAACCTTTTTACCAGGTTTTCGTCCGGTGTTACAAACAAGGTCTTGTAATTCTCGTATATCACCATGCCCGGCTTAGCCCCGCTCATCTTCTTAACATGCTTTGTAAGGGTATAGTCAACCGGCACATTTGACGACCTGGAAGCCTTGCTGTGCCATGCCGCTATGTTTGCAGCCTCTACCAGGGTGGCATCCGTCACCTCCCGTTTTTTGCTTTTAATTATCGTGTGAGAACCCGGTATGTTTTTCACATGCAGCCATACATCCTCTTGCCCTGCAAACTTGAATGTAAGAAAATCATTCTGCTTGTTGTTCTTTCCAACGTATATGTCAAACCCGTCTGAAGACCTGAATTTATAAGGCCTGAAAAATGCCCCGGGTAATTCCCCGGTTTTTTTCCTCCCTGGATGATCTTTTCTTGAACTTGCCGTAATATAGCCCTGCTCAACCAACTCTTCCCTGATTTCCTCGATATCTTCAAGGGAACTGCAATTGCCGAGAAGATGGAGCACGCTTTCCAGGTAGTCAATCTCCCCCCTTGTATCTTCAACCTGCTTTACCGTGTTATGATAAGTGCTCTTTGCCTTGTTATAACGTTTAAAGTATATTTGTGCATTCTCCTGGGGGGACCTGTTCTCGTCCAGTTCAATCTCAACAAGTTTCCCCTCCGGGCTGTAATAATTGGGCAAAGATACCTTTTTTGCCTTGGCCGGTACTGAATGTATATAGGCCGTGATAAGCTCACCGTACAGCCTGAGCTTATCCATGTCTGCAGCTTCCCTTAATACTTCCTGCTGTATTGCAAGCTTTTTTACGCACCTTTCCAGGTTTGCATTAATAACTTTTTCCAGGCTGCTTTTCTTTTGCCCGAATTTTTCCCAAAAATCCCTTTCGGAATAAAACCTGTCCAGTACAAGGCTCATGGAATCAAAAAACTTGATTCGCAAATCGCCGGAATCCTGCCAAACCGGCAAACAGTGAAAATCAACGGTGTTTCCGGTAACCACGAAGCCAGCGGCAAAACCGCGGGAACGGTTTTCCCGGCTCGCATCAGCCAAGCCATGTAGGTAGTCCTCCTCAAAACCAGGATGACGGTTCTCCTGGTTTGCAAAGCCGGGAGAATCATATCCCTGCTTCACCATAAACGGCTTGTAATCCCTTTTTTTTATTGCGCCAATCACCCTGCAAAGCACGTCCTTCAGCCTGGCAACAAGGGATTCATCGGCTATAACATCCCCTACCCGGGTCCCGTCATCGATACCTGCAACAAGGCATATGTTCCTGCATAAAAAAGGGCTGAACCCTTTTATATTATTCAACAGGTACTTTTCCATGCTCATATTGCCCCCGGACAGCTTCGCATTTTTTATAAAGCTTTCAATGTCCAGCTCAGCGGGGCTTGTCTTATCCTGTGACGGCGGCATCACGTATTCCCTCGCAGGCATTACCTCCCGGACCCTGCTCATCCCGCTGTCCACGTGCCTGATGGAATCTATAATCTTTCCATTTTCATTAACCAGGATGATATTGCTGTGGCGCCCCATTATTTCTATAATAATCTTTTTTATCGATATTTCACCCATCTCGTTTACCGACTCTACATCAATTGTAAATATTCTTTCAAAATCATTAATCCCGATACCCAGTATTTTGCTTCCCGACAAGTGCTTTCTTAAAAGCATGCAAAACACAGGAGGATTATACGGGTTCTCCCTGGAAGCGCCGCCCAGGTGAATCCTTGGACAAGCAGGATTTGCACTGATTAACAGCTTAAATGTGGCTCCCCTTGACAGAACATGCAAAATGATTTCATCCTGCCCGGGTTGAAATATTTTAACAATCCTGCCGCCCGCCAGTTTCTTGTTCAATTCATGCGCCAGGCAATCTGAAATTATGCCTTCCAGCGGCTCAATAAACGCACCCCGCATTAAAACTAAAATGTTTTCTTCTGCTTTAACAAGTTGAATAATTCAATATACCTTAAGTATCTTCCCTGGTCAACACTGCCCTTATCAACATCCCTCTTTACACTGCAGCCCGGCTCTCCCACGTGGTTGCAGCTACTGAACCTGCACTTGCCAATATACCGGCTGAATTCGGGATAAAAATATTGAAGCTCTTCCGCTTCAATTTCGATTAACTCCAGGGAACTGAAACCGGGTGTATCTGCCACGTAGCCGCCAAAGCTCAATTGGAAAAGCTCCGCATGCCTTGTGGTATGCCTTCCCCTTTTTATTCTTTCGCTGACATTGCCGGTTTCCATGACCCAGGAACCTATAATCCTGTTTAAAATCGTGGACTTGCCCACGCCGGACTGCCCGGCCAGCACGGTTATTTTCCCGGCCAGGTTTTCCCGCAAAGACTCAATCCCCGCCCCGGTTTTTGAGCTCATGGCTATTACGGGGAAACCGGCATTCTTATACATCTTCATTATCCGGACATATTCCGTCTCAATATCCAGGTCACTTTTATTAATGCAAATAAACGGGGATATATTTTCTTTTTGCGCTATTACGATCAATTTATCCAGGAATAAAAAATCCGGCCTGGGGTCCTTTACAGAGATAACAATTGCCAACTGGTCAACATTGGCAACAGCCGGTCTTACCAGCTGGCATTTTCTAGGATGAATATATTCAATAAAACCTTCGCCTTCGTCTGTATTAATAACCGAAAAACCAACCTTGTCCCCCGGCAAAGGTGTCAACCTGTCTTTCCTGAACAATCCCCTGGCCTTGCATTCATACAACTTGCAGTCCTCGGCCTTTACATAGTAAAAACCACCAACTCCCTTAACTATTACACCTGTTAATGACTTAATAAACCAATCCTCCTTCCAACCAGGCTTTTGCCCAATAGGTCTATTTCAATGGAACCCTTTCAACAGGTCCCATCTAATAAATTCCTTTCAATTAATTGATTCCCATGCATTCTTTCCAATTAATTTTTTCCAATGAATCATCCGGGCTCTCACGGCAGCGAAGCCCAATCAAGATTGATTTCCATTCGCAATAAATCATCCAGGAAAATCCTGACTTTCGTATTGCCATTTTCAGGTACGGGTATATCATCAATATTTATGGGAAAATCCGATTTGCTGACCTGCTCCTCAAATATAATCCTGGTTTGGTTCGTATCCGAAGTGGTAACCTGGACCACCGTTTTTATTTTATCCCCGTATAATTCCGGGTTGTTCAACTTGAAGGGAATGCTGACATACTTGGTAAATTCAAAATACAAGTCCACCGCGATTTCCTGGTTCACCGTCTCACCTGCGGCAGGCTCCTGTTTAGCCACCCTTCCATTCCCCGGGTCCCTGTCCTCAGGGTATAATGCACCCACCTTCAAATTATGTTCGTATAACAAAGCCTGTGCCTCGGAATAGGTTTTCCCTGTCAAATCGGGTACCGTGGTTTGCTTTATTTCAGGGCCGATGCTTTTATATATGATTACTTCCGTTTCGGGCTTGACTTTTTCATAGGGACGCGGGTACGTTGTTATAACATACCCGGCAGGATATATTTCACTATGCTCCTCCACCACCCTCGGGCTTGTTTTCAATATCTGCTTTAAGGCAATTTCCGCTTCTATAACGGGCTTGTTCGAAAGATCCGGTATTTCCACCAGTTCCGGCCCCTTGCTTATTGTAAACTCTATTGAATTATAGCCGGACATTTTAAATTCGGAACCAGGTTCAACGCTCTGGGAAAGTATTGTCCCGGGATCCGTGTCGTCATCAAAAATCCAGTTTTCTATAATATCAATATTGGCATTCCTAAGCTCTTCAACTTCTTCATAGAAGTTTTTACCTTCATAATTTTTTACAACGAATTTCTGTGCTTCGGGAGACATGGAAGAAACTATCACCA
>JAAZDH010000057.1 GCA_012512865.1 Clostridiaceae bacterium
ACCATTCACGGTCCTGTCCGAAGGGTTAAACAGCCTCAAAACAATTGAATCCCTTTGTTCAGCCTTTTTTACAGCATAAAGAATTAAGGGTCGGCTTACTTCGAGTAATCCCTGCTGCAATGGTAAGGTTCCATCCTGTACTGCCGAATTCTGTGCAACTTTCATGGGAAGCCTATATGCAAGGGAATGCTCGTAAATACCAAGCAGGGAGTTGCCTTCAAAAGGCAACACGGCATATTCAAATACATGCTCTCCCAGGCACTGGCTCCCATGCTGGGTCTTGTCTACAGTCTTCAGCTTGGGTATCAACATCTTGTAACATCTTAAAAGAGTAATAGCTATTGTCTTGTCCTTGTCATCGATAACTTCATACTCGGGAAGACCTTTATTCAATATCGCCAAGCCATCCTTCCCATCCGTAACGGCTGTAAATCCTCTTTGAGGGAAAGTGGTATATCCTTGTTCAAACCATCCCGATGTATCCCTGGCCTTAATTTCCCTTTTTACTATATGAAATGGCGCTTCCGCGTAGGAATACTCCACATCAAGCCCTGTAGGAAACAAAACCCTGAGCCTGTGATCCATGACACTATTGTTTACTATTGTTTTGAAAGACACCCACGGCGACCCTTTTGCGAGCGAAGCGGTAGTCTTTATGGCGAGCTCCACGGTGTCTTCTGACCGTCTGTCCGCATCAGCGCAACAGGGTACCTCCAAAAAAAGTTCCACCGTGATACTGCTTGTAATTTCTCCCTTTGTCATGCTTATCCGCGGGTATCCCGCGGGTTTCCTTACTATCCTGTCTGACTTGGGAACTTTACGGGTCCAGGGATCACCAACCTCTCCGCCATCCTCGAACATGTTAAGGTTGGTATACATACGCCCCGTCTTAAGGTTCCTGATGTTAAATGTACCGTCTTCGGCATTGGCCGTTACGGAGAGGTATTCGTTTTCCAGGCAAAAGCCCCTGTCACATTCCTCATCGGTACTTACTTTTGTATTGCAGCTTTCGACTGCAAATACCTTGTAACCCATCGGGGGCACTTGCGATGCATAGAACTGGACTGGAAGCCTGGTCATCTTGTATATACATGGAACATCCTTTGGCCTATGGATTAGCACCCGGTGCGCAAAAGGCTCCGAATCTACCTGGAGGGGCACCTCCTCTCCCCCGGGTCCTATTATGCGTATGGGATAGTTCAGTACGCCTTCCGGAAGATCTATATAAGTTTTCACCGTTTCGCTTCTTACATATGGAAGCGGATTGTATACTGTAAGCAGAACTGCATCCTTCGTAAAGGCTTTACCGGATATATTAGATGTTATATTAAAAAGTGCCTTGGTCAAGATGGTATCCGATATTTCTTCTATCTGCCTGAAATAATACTCCATATCAGCATGGACTATGTCTTGACTGCACCCTGATATGCTATCATGTGCCTGGTTCCACAGCAGGTATTTCCATGCAAGTTCAAGCATACGCGATGGATAATCCCCTCCCATGGTCCAAGAGAATACGGAAAAAGGTTCAGCCCAGTTTATAAGCTTTCTTTCAGCATTATCATTCATCTGCTTTAAGTATATACGTGATGATATGCCTGCACCCAAAAGGTTAACCTGGACGCCATATTTGGCGCTTGTTCTCATCTCCCCGCGGTAAACTTCATACCGTGCCTGCACCTCCAGGAGCTTACGCGCAAAATCTTCAAGGGTCGTATGATAAAAGCTTACCCCATGTTTCGAAGCAACCTTGTTCATATCTTCCAGCAATTTTATGAGTAAGGGTTGTGGTTCTGTACTATCCACACCGTCTATAATAAGGAAAGTATCCATTACCGAATCCTTCATTTCGACCTCTATGAGTTTTTTAATATCTTGTTCCAGGGATGCCTTGTCCCTGCCTTCATACGGATGCGACTGGTAGTAAAGGTCCTTCCATGTGCGGTCGTCATCCAAACGAAACGCGCCTTCTCCCATGCTCCAGCTTAATTCCCTATCATAAAACTGCCTGCTCTTGTAGTAGTTGCTTGCTACACAGTGAAATAAGGACATCCTCCCATACTCAGGAGTAAATATATAAGTAGTTGCCCTCGACCCGTCCGGCGCTTCCCATATAAATTCCTTCTTTAGGATGGTTCTGTCCGCACCCCTGTAGAAAAGTATGGTATTTATACCAAAGCCCCCATATACCTGCGGTAGCTGTGCAATCTGCCCATGTCCCGTGGGAGTATAGCCGACCTTCATAACTTTTCCGAACTCCTTGGCTATTTTATGTCCCAGGAGCAGATTTCTTACGATAGGCTCTCCGCCGACGGAATGCAACTCGGGAAGGGTATACCAGGGGCCTACTATTATGCGTCCTTCCTTTATGAACTTCTCAAGGGTTTCCCTCTTCTCCGGTCTTATAGCTAAATAGTCTTCAAGCACAACTGTTTGAGCATCAAGATGATAATACTTGAATTCGGGATATGCGTCCAGTATATCGAGCAGGTTGTCCATAAGCTCCACCAGCATCGCCCTGGTTTGCTGGAATGAAAATCTCCATTCCCTGTCCCAGTGAGTCGAAGATACCACGCAAACTTCCATAATTATCACTTCCTTTATTGCATCTTTCAATGAATGCTTTATTTATTGAGCGATAGCATATATTCATAATTTTCAAGGGGGATACCCTTGAAAATGGTATTGCTTGAACTGAAAATGTAGCCTTTTCTTCCCCCATGCTTAAGGGCATACAGCACTCCCTTTTTTATCTCTTCTAAAGGACCTGTCTGAAGTACCGCACAGCTTACATTTCCCATGAGGCAAATCCTGTCGCCATATTTTGCTTTAACCTCAGCAATATCAACACCTGCCATAGGATCCAGGCTATGAAGGCAGTCTATACCTGTATCTACCAGTTGGTCGATAATAGGCATTATATTTCCGTCGGTATGCTTTACCGTAAAAGCGCCAGCTTTTTTAAAAACTGATACTTGTTTCTCAAGGAAAGGTGCCACAAATTCGTGGAACATGTACGGTGAAAAGAATGGACCGCTGTTGAAGCAGTAGTCAGAGGTCATGAAAATAACGTCGGCACCATATTCAATAAGCTTGAGTCCCTCTTCTATAGCCCAGTCGCACCTTCTTTTCAATTCATCCAGGTAGCCGTCCCTGTCGTCGGCTATACGGTACGATATTTCCTCGACCCTGTTACCATCCGGTATCCGTTCGGTACCGTCCACAAAGCCGGTTAATAGGTAATCATCTTTTGCACCCTTTTCTTTCAACAGGGAGTAAACGTCTTTGTGCCTATAAAACGGTTTATCTGGTACTATACGGATGCATTGTATCATACATGTATTGAATCGCCGTGCCAGGGCAATAACGTCCTCGACGTACGATTGGATTTCGGAATCATCATCCTGTTTATCCCTGTTTGCATGAAAATACTTGTGATCTCTATAAGGCCTGCCTATAGCTTGTTCCCAAAGCTGTATATCCATTTCCATATGCGGCGGTGTACCCTCATAATCAAGATTTTTCAGGGCTCTTATAGCTTTTTCCTTTTCTGTCATGCCCTTACCCCCCTCATAGGCTGCATTCACTAATCCTCTCCAGTATTAGTACATTATTACCTTCCTATTAATATGGCATGCTTGCTTTAACAGCATCAAAAAAATAAATATTATCCTCGACATTCACCGTATGAATGGAATCTTTACATACTTCATCGAACAGGTTTAAGCAACCCGTATTGACTGTTGAACCCCGGCTATAACAATACGCCAGGTTTTTTTCACTGCTGTCATTCACTTTTGTAATTTTTTAAGTTTCTATTCTTTAAGTTTCTATTCGTAAAATATCATTTTGCTCACAAATTAAGCATTTCCTTAATTCTCATAACTCCAAGTTTTGGGCTGGTAAGCACAGGTACCTTTATATCCTTGAGCAGCGGAAGCAGCACAATCATACTACCCTGGGCAAGAACTATAACATCGGCACTTTGGGTTTCTTTTTCTATAACTTCCAGTACCATGTCGTTGTGCTTATCCTTATTTCCTTCCTTGGTGAGAGCATCGAATGCACCCTCTACTAAACACTTTTTTATTTTTACTCTCTTACCCATTCGATAAGCCGTGTCTTCAATTAATCTAACGCTAGGACAAAGGGTTGTGGGAACAGTGGCAACAACAGATATATTGCCGCCTATTTTTACAGCCTCCTCAGCCATAGGTTCATCTATCTTAAGGTATGGTATCTTGAGCATTTTGCGAGCTACATCAACAGCTTCGCCAACCGAAGAACACTGGTTAAGAATAAGATCCACTCCCATATCCTGTGCTTCAACGGCATAAGCACAGACCCTTCGGATAACCCCTTCGGTAAGCCCTCCATTCTCAAGAACCTCCGGAAGCAAGCTATCGTCTACTATATTTATCATCTTCACCGATGGGATTATTTCTTTAAACAACTCTTTTAGGGCATCAACAGAAACAAAACTGGTATGTATTACAGCAACTCTCTTCTTCATCGGTCCTACCCCCGAAATAAAATATCTCTTATATAATTCGAACTTTGTAATTGTCGGCGATACCGTCAATAAGTTCAAGGAATATATTGTCTTTTTTCCTGTGCCTATACTCTTGTGGAGACATTCCTACCTTCTTTTTAAAAAACCTGCTGAAATAATGAAGGCTTTGGAACCCGAGAGCATTCGCGATTTGCGAAATATTCATATCGGAATAGAGTATATACTCCTTTGCCTTATGAAGCTTGTAGTTATTTATATACTGTCCGGGAGAGATATTGTACGTTTCCTTGAAGGCCGTACAAAAGTGGGCTTCACTGAACCCAAAATGCTTTGCAAGTTCAGATATTTTGATCTTGGTTTCTATATTGTCATTAATATGTTTTATAACTTTATCGAATATTCCCTTCCCGCAAGGCAAACGAACACTACAATTATCTTCCCCGTTTTCACCATCATTTTTTTCCGTGGCTAAATATTTTCTTAGTATTATCAGTATAACACCCATAAATTTGTTGTTTATGACATCCCGGTAGAACATTTCTTTCCTTGATGCTTCTTGCACAAGTTCCATCAGTATTATAGGAATGCTTGGGTCTACATCCTTCAACTGGTGCGGAATTTTGGAGAGCATTCTAATAATATTGGTGTCGGAAGGAATGAATTTAATCTCGATGGTCTGAAAGCAGCAATCATCCCTGGCAATAATTGAATGCTCAATTCCTGTAGGCACAATATAAAGCTCACCTTCTTTTACCTGGTACATTACCCTGTCAATTTCCAGTTTCCCACTACCCTTTGATATATAGAATAAATGGAAAAAATCGTGTGTATGCCTTTCTACCAGGTACCCGGGTAAATATTTGATCTTTACAAACCGGTAAACGTTTAAATCAAAGTGGAACATGGAATTGCCCCCTTTACTTTTTTAGTAATTCCGTGCAATTCCGTTAATACCATTATACCGCATATACTACCAGGCGTAAATAATTACTTTGCTGCGCCGTGTAAACCAACCTCATACAATTTTTATTTCCTCCTCTGGATTAAGAAACAAGTCGTATTTATCTTTTATACTTTTCACAAATTCGGAAATCATTGCTTCCTCTTCTTCGGTCAAGGGTTCACAAGGCAAAGTCACTTGTTTGCTGGAAAATCCTAGCAAACTTATGGCATATTTAGCTGCACTTGTAGCATTAAGAGCCATACTAAGTATCTTGTTGACCCTGGATACGATATCCTGCATGAGTATAGTTCTTTTTATATCTTTCGCAGCTGCAACCCTATACAGCTTTTTAAAGATTTCAGGAAAAAGCGGCGCAAGGACCGGCACCATTCCATCCGCACCCATCAGTATACTTACACCACTGATTTCGGTTATACCCTGGAAGACTTTAAAACCAGTATCCCTAAAGTAGCTAAGGCATTTCTGGAACTGGATAATAGAACCGCTACTGTCCTTCAACCCAATAATATTTTCTATTTTTGACAATTCCATGACTATTTCCGGCGTTATATTCACTTGTGTAAATAAAGGAATGTTGTAAATCATTATCTTCAGGTTTGTTTTATTTGCCACTTCTTCAAAGTGCCTTACCACCTCCTGTTGACAGGAATTGCGTATATAAAAGGCCGGGGTAATAACCGCTACTTCTCCGCCCATTTGTTCAAGCGCTTTTATATTATCTATAACCCTACGGGTACTGGTATCCATCACCCCGCATAGAACGGGTATCTTGCCACCTATTTCGTCCAGGGCTATTTTTATAGCCCTGTTTCTTTGTTCCTGGGTCAGGCTCATGGTCTCTCCATTGGAACCCGCTACAAAAACTGCATCAAGCCCGCTCTCTACGCAATGGTTTAAAAGCCTTCTAAATCCTTTTTCATCCACATCTTCGTTTTCTTTAATAGGAGTAATTATCGGTGCTATAATACCCTTTATTCTTCTTATATCCATCCCATTACCTTCCTCGTAAATTTTTTTATACTATTTCAAAGCTATATAGTTTTGCTGCCTTCATTACGAAGTGAAACGCGATGGGCATCCGGCTATCACTTTTAAGCCCGGTCTCACCTTTCCAGCTCACCGTTATTTTTGTACAGTCTCCCGTAAAAGTATCGCAATCTTCAATGCTTCTGCCGGGGATCACATTTCCTTCATTATCAACAAGTTCTACTCTTATAAATCCAGCCCTTAAAGTTTCTGCATTGATTAGCAGGCTCCTTCCGGGGCAGACAAACGGAAATGTATAAAATTCGCCCTCATTTTCAGCTTCAACGGCAGCAATTCTTTCCTTTTTCCATGCAAAGTATCCAAGGTTTCCAAGCGGCACAGTCCTTGGGAATTTATGGGGAACGGTAAAACCGATAAATGGCAGGGCGATCCTGTCGCCGCAGAGCGGTACAAGACCGGGACTTGCAAATAAACTGCCTCCATCCCATTCTTCCAGTCTTCCTCCCTGGGCTAATGGCTGCCCGGGTATTCTTGACCAGTACAAGCCGTCATAACTGCTATAAGTTCTAATCTCCGTACTATCGCTATCCCTTTTGTATATCGCCGGAAACATAATGTGAGTATTCTCTGTTCCGGGGTATATAACCTTACAGTTATTATAATAGTCATTACTCGGGGATTCCTCTGATGCTCCAGGCCAGAGTACGGGGTCAGGCAGCGGCCATTTTGCAAAATCGTTTGTCTCTGACCTTCCTATTGCTCTCCGCCCACAGTAAAACATTCTAAAATACCCCACATATCGTTTCAGGTTCGTATCATAATACGCTGTATTCAGTGTATCGCTGAAATGCATAACAAGGGGCTCGGGAAGGGCACTCCAGTGAATGCCGTCCGGAGATACGGCGCCGAGAATTCCTCGTACTTTATTCTTTATAAATGATACAGGACTTATATCATTAGGGCGTTCATTTCTATATTTTTCAAGCTTTCTAGGCAATACATTCCCCATGAACACCATTTTATAACATTCTTCTTGGCGGGCTGAGGAGTCTATAAAGACTCCTCCACCGTGAAATCCTGTCTCGGCGGTAAGCGGCCCTCCAAAAACGATATTGTTGTTCCTGCTTCCCCTATACTCGCATAACCCCAGGAAAGGTTTATGCCATTCGAACCCGTCTTTCGACTCTGCATAGCAGAGACAATCTCCCCAAGTTATCATATTTGCAGTGTTTTCTAATTTATTGAATTTTTCCTCGGGAAGAGTATTATACCAGAGCCTGTAAAAACCTTCCCTGTATATCATAGTTAAACCACCGTTGGGTATGATCAGAAATTCATGGGGGTTATTCCTGATAGAGATCGGCCCTATTTTCTCAGGTTTTTGAAGCGATAACCTGATGTCTCTCGGTACTCTAAAAGCTCTCGCATATACACCTTCTACCGATAGGTCACATAGAGACCCCGGCTTTCCATCTTTCGAAAGCCAAAGAATTCTTCCTGGTTCAATATAACGCCAGTCTATAAATAGGTGAGGTCCTTTGGATAGTTCTACAGGATTCCCATATCTTACTGGTTGCGTCCACTTTTCATAGTTTTCTCCATAAAGAGCTTTAAGCATATTAATCAACACCTTAGTCTCCCTGCAATAGATGGTCTTTATTTGACCTCAAAACTATATAGCTTGGCGGCCTTCATCCTGATATGGAATATTACAGGCTGTCCATCTTTATTACCAAGGTCCGACTCTCCCTTCCACGTGACTTTCCTCTTATATTCATCGGCAACAATCAGGTCTGCATCTTCAAAGCTACGTCCTGGCAAGGGATTTCCGTTGATATCCAGTACCTCAACCTTAACATAGCCTGCCCTCAAAGTTTGAATATTGAGGTATAGCTCTCTTCCTTTTACTATGAAGGGCAGTGTATGAAAATCGCCTTCTTCCGGCGCTTCAAGCGCTGAAAGCCTTTCCTTTTCCCATACTGCGTAACCTATGTTTCCCAGTGGTACAGTGCGCGGAAATTTATGTGGTACGGTGCAGCCCACATAAGGCATGGCAATACGTTCTCCAGGCAGCTGAATTAATCCGCATCCACAGAAAATGCATCCTCCATCCCACTCGCCTGGCCTTCCTGTTTCAAGCACAGGGTTCCCGGGTACCTTGGACCAAAATATACCGTCATGGCTACTGTACATACGGATTTCAGTGATATCAGTGTCACGCTTGTATACTGCCGGGAACATGAAGTGTTCATTTTTTGTGCCGGGATAGACACATTTACTGTTTGTATAATAATCGTTGCTTGGAGAAGGTTCGTCTGCACCCGGCCATAATATCGGTTTCGGAAGCGGCCATTTCCAGAAATCGGTTGTCTCTGACCTTCCTATGGCCCTTCGTCCACAGTAGAACATCCTGAAATATCCCACATAACACCTCAGTATCTCATCGAAATAAGCTATGGTAAGAGTGTCGCTGAAATGCATCATAACAGGCACAGGAAGTTCTTTCCACCTGATGCCATCCGGCGACGTCCAAGCAACGATGCCCCTTATCCGGTTTTTAATAAAGCATATGGGGCTGATCTCCCTGCCCCCTCGTTCTCTTTTGAAAAGTTCGACGTCATCCGCCGTTAGTTCTTTCATTTCTACAATCTTATAGCGCTCGCTTTCCGGGGCTGAGGGATCTTTGAATACTGCCCCTTTATGCGGCTTTATTATGTTGTTATCAAGGCTTCCTCTATATTCAAAAAGTCCGAGAGAGGGTTTCCTCCAGTTTATACCATCATCTGATTCAGCATAATTCATCAGGGCGCCTGGAACTTCTACATGTGGCGTATCCGCAATTTTATTCCTTTTTATTTCCTCTTCCGGTGTCGAACTGTACCACATCCTGTATTTACCGCCATCATAGATAATAGTCGGGCCTGACATAATAAATTCATGCGGACTGCTTTTATCGATAACCGGTCCCATCTTTACAGCTTTCTGTGCAACTATCCTTATTCCATATGGTACTTTCTCCGCAGCTCCGCGTACACCTTCCACGGGCAGGTCACATAAAAGAGGCATTGCTTCGCCTTCCTTTGAAAGCCATGCTATCCTGCCGGGCTCTATGTATCTCCAGTCGGTAAATAAGTGCGGGCCTTCCATAAGAGGAACTGCCTTGTTTCCCTCTCCGGTATGCAGCGTAAAATTCATCCTTATCACCCTCTATTTAGTTAAGAAGGGCGAAATGGCTTTTCGCCCTTCTTGGATACCAGCAGTTGCAATTTTCAATCCTGCAAATATACTTATTTTACATACCTTTCATAAGCACCTTGATAAATCTTCAGGGCATTTTCCACACCCATATTCTTGAGTTCCTCTATAAAATTCGGGAACTCGCTTAATGGCCTATCTCCTTTAATAAACTTCATGGCATTCTCCATGGTGTAGGTATCAATGGGAGTAACCAACTGTTTGATTTGTTCAACCTCATCACTTGTAAAGGGAAGACGAGGCTGTGTTGCTGCTATTGCGTTGTTATTGACATAGTAATCGTGGTTATCCTTGTAGTACTTGACAGTTGCTTTTCCGAGTTCGTCAGCTATAAGGTATGGGTTGATCTGGTCTTCAAACATCCCCCTGAATACATAGGTCCACTGTCTAAGGCCCAACGTTTCTATTGTTTCATCAGGTTTTTCCTTCCAGATATAAGGGTATTCTTTTCCTTCAGGAATCCTGTACTTATAGAATCCGTCCGGAGTCTTTTCACAGGTCTCTCCTTCCTTACCATACAGCATGAATGCAATTCCTTCATCACTGTATCCCCAGTCAACGAACTTGATAAGATTATCTACGTATTTAGTTTTTGCATTTATAAACCATGTTCCTTCGTCAGGCGAGATATTGCCCCTGTTATATGAAGCGTAATACCTCTTTCCGTTTACTTCAGGAGCCAGGATGCTAATCAGCCAGGTGTCCGGGTTACTTGGATCAGCTGCCAGCGCAGAAGCTGAACCGAAGCCATCCGAGGTAAAGAAAGCTTTTTCAGCACCGAACATTTCCCTCCACATTTCTTCTGTCATGGTAAAGAAGTCATTATGCATAATTTCAGCCTTATATGCTTTATTCAAGAATTCAATCATAAGCTTGTAATTTTCATCAAAAGGCCCGAATGCGTATTTACCCGTTTCCTCGTTATAATAAAAACCGAGACCGGTACCAAACGCATTGTAAATTCTCCCCAGCTCATTCCCAACCCTTGTGACGAAGGGCGACGATTCAGGGTATTTTTCTTTTAGTTTTGCAAGTACATCATAAAGGTCATCTATGGTTTTAATGTCATTTCTCGGGTCATACCCTACTTCCTTTGCTCTAGGGGAAATTATGAGACCTTCCGTGAAGAAGTGATATGGAGCCACCCATGGGAAACAATAAACATGCCTGTCTTCTGCCTTTGTCATTCTCATGAAATCCGGGTATTCTTGTATTAACTTGCTTACTGTGGGCATCTGGCCGAACTTGGTATCCACCGGGTAGAAAAGACCTTTGGGCCCATATTGCAGCGCCAAATCAAGTCCATTTTCTATCATCATAATATCCGGCAACTCTCCGGCTACTATGAGGGTGCTCACTTTCGATCTCATATCCGCACGCGGGATAAGTTGAAGCTCGAGCTTTGCATTTCCCATCTGTCTTGCAAATTCCTTGATTAGATATGTCTCTGTTGTAAATTTTGTCCTCCCCATATCACCAAAAAGCAATTTAATTGATGCACCTTCCACGATTCTAGGTTGCTCTTCCTGGCCTGTCTGTTCCTTGGCGGTAGTTCCCTCATCCGATGTCTGCCTTGTTCCGGTGCATGCAACTGCACTTAGCATTACCATAAGCACCAACAGCATACTTATGGCTTTAAAAATGTTACCAAAAGCACTCTTAGACATCATTTCTAAAACCTCCCATACAATTTTTTATATTTTTTTGTTTTTATAAAATTCTGAAATCCTTAACATTGTGGGATTTTAGCATTTTTTTACATCGATTTTCTCCCCACGCATAGTATAAAACCATACTGAAAAAAGAAATTTTACCGCTAACAGGGAGGATGAAAGTCAAACTTAAACCATGCTTAACCCTTTAAAGAACCTACCAATACACCTTTCACGAAATATTTCTGTATGAAAGGGTAAACAAGCAAAATTGGCCATATTGTAATAATTATCGTAGCCATTTTCAGCGTTTCGAAAAATCCAATGCCCTGGCGGGATTGGGCAAGCGGTCCGGCAGCTTTCTCCCAGTATTTTGCAGTTTCACCTGTAATAAGTATTTTACGTAGAATTATCTGTAGAGGGTATTTATTTGAATCGTTTAAGTATATCAGGGGGCCAAAAAAGTCATTCCATCTATCCACGGCAACAAACAACCCAATGGTTGCAAGTATTGGCTTTATTAGTGGGAGAACGATAGTAAAATATATCCTCCAGTCACTTGCCCCGTCTATATAGGCCGAATCTATCAATTCCTTGGGCACGCTTGCACGGATATTGCTTCTTATTATAAGTATGTTCCAGACCCCGAAAGCGCCAGGCAACACAATAGCCCACATAGTATTATACATCCCAAGGTTTTTTATTAGCAGGAAGCTGGGTATCATTCCTCCAGGGATAAACATGGTCATTGTAAAAAGCACTATAACAAACTTCCTGTAAGGAAGGTACTGCTGTTCAAGGACATAAGCCGTCATGGTAGAAATGAAAAGAACAATAAAAGTGCCCACCACAGTATATACCACGCTGTTTTTAAACGCAAGCGGTATGTCGTTGGCTGACAGTAAAAGCTTGTAAGCACTAAAATGAATCCCCCTCGGGAAAAGTTTTATGCGCCCCAAGGCCACATCTTCATAATTGCTAACAGAAACACATAAAATATACCAAAACGGGTAAATCATTGTCAGCATAAGAATTACCATAAATGAATGGTTAAATATATCAAAAACGTGTGAACCGAACCCTTTTTTGTATTTCATCTTCATATCACCTCACCATAAGCTGTTTTCGCTCACTTGCCTGCTGATATAGTTTGCCATCAGCAAAAGCACCAATGAGACAAAGGAGTTAAACAGCCCAACTGCTCCTCCAAAAGAGAAATCCATTCCTTCAATACCTCTCCTGTAAACATAAGTGGCAATTACATCCGCAACATCATATATCGCAGGGCTGTACATTAGGTATACCTTCTCGAAGCCAACATTAAGGAGTCCACTTACACTAAGTATTATTGTTACTACAATAACCGGGGCCATTCCAGGAAGGGTCACATGAAGAGCCTGTTTAAACCTGCCGGCTCCGTCAATAATTGCAGCTTCATACAGTTGAGGATCTATTCCAGATAATGTAGCAAGATATAAAATAGTTCCCCATCCTACGCCCTGCCAGATACCCGAACCTATGTATAGTGTCCTGAACCACTTGGCATTGCCAACAAACGCCACAGATTTCATTCCCAAACATTTTAGAACCTGGTTTACCAATCCCGTGTAACCAAAAAAATTATACAACATCCCTACTACAATAACTGTTGAAATGAAATGTGGCAGGTATGTGATTGTCTGGGTTAATCTTTTAAAGAATTTATTTTTTATTTCATTCATGAGAAGTGCAAGAATTATCGGCGCAGGATAGCCCCATAGGAAACCGTATATTCCTATTAGTAAAGTATTCCTGATAAGCCTGAAAAAAAACGGGTCTTTTACAAATTGGATAAACCATTTGAAACCAACAAACGGGCTTTTAAAAAAACCATCCACAAGGTTATAGTTCGTAAAGGCTACAAAGAACCCGCCTATGCTGGGTATATATTGAAAGATTATAAAACCTACCAATGCTGGCAGCAACATAATGTAAAGTGTCGCATACCTTTTTATATTGTATAAGAAACTTTCTTTTTTCACTAAGAATCACCTGCTTTAATAATATTACATTACCGCTTTGCTTGTCGTTATATATATTTTCTAAATGTTTGCACTTTTTTTTTATACAAATAGGTTAAGCCCCAGCCTCAAATGTAAACATCCGGGCATGCCTTAGATGGAAGCACAGACGGATGGCCCGGCCTTTTAATTCGTCAAGTCCTTTGTCCCCCGCCCAGCGTATTATACCGGGGTTATACTTGTTGCGCCTATGGGTATTCCCTTGGAAAACTGCACGGTTTTCTCCGCTCCAGCCAGGCAAAGGCTGCCCGTCCGGGTCAAGTATTTCGACACCAATTTCTCCATTGCAGTAAGATGGATGCGATTCGAAGGATTCCCTGGTATCTGCATTGAGTATAAGGTCTCCTCCCGGCCAAACGATAGGTACCGTTGCCATAAGGCCTCCCGTAGTGGCTTCCAGTGCGCAGAAGCGGTCAAAAGGTAATGAAGCAAAGCCTACTGCTCCATATTGATGTGCACTGTCCCAGTTATGGCTTACCCACCGTCCTCCAAAATAGAACACCATTTGCTCATTTATAAAAACAGCTCCATTACTGGCGCAGCTATTCCACTTGCGGTTCCAGTCGTAAGCGGCGGCAATAAAAGGTGCCCTTGGCATAGGCCTTATCCATTTCTTGCCATCCCGGCTAAGAACTAAGTGTATTTCCATCAAATCCGTGGCGCTATGCCAGTATTCAAGCAGCCCAAAGTACCAGCCAAACCTCTCAAACACACTCATTCCGTAAAATTCTACATCCGGTTCATCGGCCAAATCAGGCTTTAGTACCACTTGCGGTTCTGACCAGTTAAGGAAATCCTCGCTTTCGCTCCTGTAAATCACGCGCCTGCCTTCACTTTCCATCATGCCTAAGCCCCTGGTGTAGATTACAAATTTTCCTCCTGGTTTAGTCGGCATGATATTAGTACGGTCACCTGCCTTCAAGAGTATTCCAGGATATTTATCCCAATTTATCCCATCACGGCTTCTATATCCATAAAGGCCGCGGTCTTCGCCCGGTCCTCGGCCAGCAACTAAAATACTACGTTGGAAAGTTATCATTTTGTACGGGTACTCTGGGTCGTCGGGATCGAAAATTATACTTGGCGAATCCATCTTTAAATCAGGAGCAAGTACAATATTATTCTGCTTGCTGCCTTTCCACTCAATCAGTCCCAACTCGGGCTTTTCCCACCTGAACCCGTCCTGGCTGGTAGCCAGCAGCACATTCTGAAAGCCATTAACATAATTACTGTAGTACATACGGTATCCTTCATTGCTTCCAGGAACTACGGTTCCAAACAAGCAGGTAAAGCACCCCTCCCAGGGTTTGTCCGGTTCTACGAGAGGTTTGGGAAATATTTTTGCTTGCATCCACCGCCTTGTCAACTTCTCGTGATGAGCAATGAGACTGTCATCAAAAAAGAATTGCGGAGTATTTGCCGGTATCTTTACGGGGTCTTGGCTATTGTTAGTTTTAAATGTATTGCTGTCCACTAAACTCATCCTTCCTGGCTACTCATATTGTTTTCTTTTAATGTATACCGGAGTTTAAACTTTTCCCGGGTATATCACAGGACGGTTCTAATTCTGAAATAAGGCATCCTGCATGGCAACCCGCACCATATCCCTTGCAGAAAACATCTTTATTTCCGTTACTTCAACATTGCAACCATACCCGGTATCGATGCTTTCATTACTTATTGCTATTGCAGGCTTACAAACCAAGTTCAGTACGCCTGTTCGCGATAAAACTACGGGCTTTACTCCATGCTTCCTCAAACATGTTTCTGAAATACACAACAGGCCCAAAATCCGCATACTCTTCGGGACTGATTGCATTCACCAGGTACCCTCTCCTGTAATCCTCAATCTTTTCAATTAATTCATCAACAACAGAATCAGGCGTCTTTTGCAGGAACCTCTGCACCACGGGAGGATCCTGCTTTATCAGAACATCTGCAGTCCCTTCCCAGTTTATTGTAACACAGCAGTCAGCCCCTACCATCTCGGTGAAATGGTGCAGCCCGCGTGCTCCACCTCCGATAAATCCTACATTGTACCCCTTTTCCCGCAC
>JAAZDH010000005.1 GCA_012512865.1 Clostridiaceae bacterium
AAGCTAAATGTCTGGAAACCCTTTATTTACAAGCTTTTCAGCTCTTTATTCTTCAACCCTTGACATCAATGTCACGCACTCAACGTGCGGGGTATGTGGAAACATATCCACGCAGCATGCCCTTTCCGCCTTATATCCCCTCTGCCGGAGTACTGCCAAATCCCTTGCAAGGCTTGTAGGTTTACAGGAGACATAAACTATCCGGTCGACGCCAAGCTCAATGATTTTCTCCAATGCCTTCGGGTGAATCCCGTCCCTTGGCGGGTCCAGTACCACCAGGTCGGGTTTGTCCGTGACTTTATCCAAAACTTCCAGGACATCCCCGGCAATAAACTCGCAATTGCCAAGTCCATTTAATGTAGCGTTTTCCCTTGCGGCCATAACAGCTTCTTCAACAATTTCCACCCCGATTACTTTTTTCGCCGCCGGGGCCAGGACCTGGGCAATAGTCCCGGTTCCGCTGTATAAATCAAGAATGAGCTTATCCCTGGTATCACCGGTGTATTCCCTGATGGTGCTATAGAGCACTTCCGCTGCAAGTGAATTTGTCTGGAAGAAAGAAAAGGCTGATACCTTGAATTTCATTCCAAGGAGTTCCTCGTATAAATAATCCCGTCCAAATAAAATGTCTATCCTGTCGCTTTGCACAACATCTGCCTTACTATCATTATAAGTATGAAGAATTCCAACGATGCTGCCGCACAAATCGAGCTCCAGCAACCTGTTCTTAAACGCTTCCATAACTGCGGTTTCCGCAATTTCTGCAGTTTCTGCGGTATCCGCGGTTTCCGATTCTTCGTGCTCCTGCCAGTTCTGGACGGTAGTGTGCTCCCCCTGTGTAGCAGCATGCTCCCCCCGGGTAACATCATGTCCCCACCGGACAGCATCGTGCTCACCCCGGGAGGCTTCGTGCTTCCCTTGACTGGCATCATGTTGCCACAGGGTGGCGCGCCCCCACTGGGAGGAGGTTGCCAAATTAACGAGAATTTCTCCTGTTTTGGCTGCTTTTCGTATAACCAGGTGCCGTAAATAACCCGTATGGGACTGCCTCTTGTAATAGCTCATCCCTAAATCGACAAAATACCCCAATACACTGACAAGTATCTTGTTGTAATCGGCATCCGCGATTTGGCAATGATCGGTCGTTAATATATCATAAAAGCTCCCCCTTTTATGTAAACCCAGGGCAAGAGAGCCGCCTTCTCGTTCATCGCCGAAGGTAAACTCCATCTTATTACGGTATCCCCACTGGATTGGACTTCCCTTGATTCCTTCAAACCGGTACCCTGGACAAACTTCATCCAGCAGGTGCTTGATCTGCTCCTCTTTTATCCCAAGCTGCGCATCATAAGCTATTGCCTGGTAAGCACAGCCTCCGCAAAAGCCAAAATGAATGCATCCAGGTTCTTCCGTTTCCAGTGGTGATTTTGACAACACTTCCACAAGCTTTCCCTCGATTTTACCTTTACGGACCTTGCTAATCACAAAACTGACATTCTGGCCGGGTAAAACATTTTTAACTGCTACTTTTTCGCCATCCACCCGGACAATTCCCTTATTGGGAAAATCCACCCTTATTACTTCACCGGCATACCTTGCTCCCTTTTTCATGCTGCATTCTCCCGCTAATATATACTCCCATTAATGTATAATTGTATCCTCTTATTAATGTGTAGCTGTATTCCCCTGTTGATTTGCATATTATTTATATATTATATATTGCATACTGTTTATACATTCGGTACAGCAATATAATGAATACAAGGTTTGCAAAAGCCTGTTATGTTTACATTTTACCAAAATTGTACCATGAATAAAAGAAAGAGCAGCTCTTTCACTTTTAATTTCAATCATAAAAGGCGTCATCGAGGAATATCCCCTTGTGCATACTCAGTCCTGCACGGCCGTACTCCTGCAACATCACATCTTGCCTCGATTTGCACCTTTTCATGAACCGGCGGAAGTGCCACTCTGTATTCTTTCACTTCATGGGCCGCCAGGTCGATATCAACAGATGTTCCGCTAAAACCTTCCACGTGCTTATTTATATGGAATATAATTTTGCCGCGGACTTCATTGTCGCTTCGGTTATTTAGCAACAATAGAAGGGCGTTTGTATTTACATCTACCTCCATATGGCTTGTCACCTTGGGCGGGTTAACCATTCTATCCTTTTCAACCAGTCCAATCCTATGAAAATCAACATTTTCAAACCCGTAGTTGAATGCTTCCGAATCCGCTTTCAGCCTGAAATCCCGGGTCTTAAAATCCTCAAAATCATCTTTGCCGCAAGCATAGTTGCTCTTCGATAAAATCTCACCCTTTTCGGAATCCCATGCCAGCTCAAGTTTTCTCTCGGAACAATATGCATTGTTCCGGACAACAGCCTTCGGGGGTATTGGCCTGCCCTGCTTGTAAAATTCATCTATAACGGCAAGTTCAGGATATTTTTCTATGTAAGGACTCCTATCCCCGCCTATTTCATAAAACCTGTTCTTCATGATATTAAACACCATGTTTCTCCATACATTGTGATTTGAAGCACCTCTCCCATCTATTCTTATTGAAGGATAACAGTCTATGAAAACGTTGTTTTTGACCACGAAGTCCCTTCCCCCGCCTAAAAAGATGGCCCGGGATACCTCGTGGAATACATTTCCCTCCATGTACGTTCCGCTGACGCAATCATCATTATATATTCCCATCGTGCCCATTCCTATTCCGCCCAGGTGATGGACATAGTTATAGCACACCCTGTTCCCCCTGAATGTATAGTCCCTTCCGGTATATATGGCCCCTGCATCACCTGTTTCCATGACCACGCTATATATTTCGTTATACTCGATTGTTATGTCGTTTCCCGTGAATAGTATTGCCGTGTGTGGGCAATCGTGTATAAGGTTGTGGGTTGCGGATATTCCAACATCGCTTATTTTTATTGGCGGTTGATAGCAGCGGACCCATTTTGCCACGTTGTAAATATGATTATTGTAAATGGATATATTTGCAGGGGTAAGTGTTTTCCTGTCCCCTGCGGCTACATTTATCCCGCCGTCCCCGGTATCATGAATTGTACAATTTGAAACCTGCACGTTTTTGCTATCAAGTATGTCAATAGCCGTATTTCCTATATTTCTAAAATAACAGTTATTAATATGTACGTTGTTCGAACTTGAAATCTTAAGTCCAAGGCCTGTTGTCGCTTCAAACGCAATTCCTTCCACGGTGATGTCCTCTGCCCCGTCTATTTC
>JAAZDH010000001.1 GCA_012512865.1 Clostridiaceae bacterium
AGACTTTCCGTGCCGCAAAAGTTTGCACCAATATTTTTAAAATTCATGTTTTATGTTAAAATATACTAGTACGAATTGAAGATAAATTTGCGGCACTTGCAGCAATACCGGGTGCAACCTGGGGGAGGTGAACCGATGAATTTTAACAACGAAATGCTTGAACATATGGCAGATACGGCAAGAATAGGCTTGTCCGAGGGGGAAAAGGAGGAATTGCTTTCGACGATACAGGAGATTATTAGTATCGCCGACGGGATAATTGACGCGGATACATCGGGCTTGGAACCAATGGAGCATGTAACCACGCTGAAAAATGTTTTCAGGGAGGACAAGGTTGATGAACCGTATACCAGGGAAATCATCCTGTCGAATGCCAGTGAAACAAACGAGGGATGCTTTAGTGTTCCAAAAATAGTGGAATAAAAACAAGTTTCAAATTTTAGGATATTATTCTTTTTCTGAATGGAGGATATGCTTGTGAAATTGCATGAACTGGACATTAGCCAATTAAGCGGCCTGATCGGCAGAAAAGAGATAAGCGTGCCGGAACTTACCCGGTCGGTATTGGACAGGATAAGCGAAATTGAGCATAAACTGGGCTCATATATTAGCATCGACGAAGAAAGGGCATTGGTAAGGGCTTCCGAGGTCCAGGAAAAAATAGATAAGGGTGAGATTAAATCCCCGTTGGCAGGAATACCAATGGCAGTGAAAGATAATATTTGTACCAGGGATATGACCACCACCTGCGCATCCAGGATGCTCGATAAGTTTATCCCACCGTTTGATGCTACCGTAATCAGTAAATTGAACGAGAACGGGGCAATCCTTTTAGGCAAGTTGAACATGGATGAATTTGCAATGGGAAGCACTTCTTTTTATTCGTATTTTAAGAAAACTAAAAACCCGTGGAATTCAATCAACACACCTGAAGTACTGTGTGAAGGAACCCCGGTTTCTGTTGCCGCCGGGGAAGCTGTATACGCCCTTGGCTCAGATACGGGTGGTTCAATAAGGCAATCTGCTTCAATGTGTGGTGTTGTGGGTTTAAAACCGACATACGGGTTGGTGTCAAGGCACGGCTTGGTTGCTTGTGCATCTTCATTTGATCAAATAGGACCGGTAACAAGGAATGTACGGGATTGTACCCTTGTACTGAACGCTATTTCAGGAAAAGACCACATGGATTCAACTTCAACCGGTACTAGCATAGACGACTATTCAAAATTTCTTGGTAAGGAAATAAAAGAACTCAGAATAGGGATTCCCGGAGAGTTTATAAATAACAAGGGGTTACTTGAGGAAGGCATTGGGAAGGTTTTTCAGGATGCCGTTAATACGCTATCCGGTACGGGAATCCATTTCGAGGAATTTTCTTTCCCCTTGATGGAATATGTGCTGCCGGTATATTGTATCATATCGTACGGGGAAATCAGCTCAAGCATGGCCAGGTATGATGGTATAAAATTCGGCTACAGGGCGGAAAGCTGCGAGGATTTAATTGATTTATACAAGAAGACCAGGGGAGAGGGATTCGGACCAGAGGTAAAGAGGAGAGTCATCCTGGGAACATATTTCTTAAGCGCAAAACAATATGAGAAATATTACAAAAAAGCACTTAAACTGAGAAGAGCCATAACGGACGAATTAGAAAAAGCCCTTGAAAAATATGATGTAATTATCGGGCCCGTTTTACCGGTGACGGCATCAACCTTCACGGAACATGCAGGGAACCCTGCAATGGCGAACGAATATGATGCGTTTACCTGTATAGCCAACCTGACAGGACTACCTGCAATGAGCATCCCATGCGGCAGGGACGCAATGGGATACCCGGCAGGGCTCCAGTTATTCGGGCGCCGCTTCCGTGAAGATATATTACTCAAGGTTGCATATGCATTTGAACAAAACCTGGGAGAGGTGAAATAATGAACCGTGAAAAGGACTATGAAGTGGTAATTGGATTGGAAGTACATGCTGAGCTTGCTACAAGCTCCAAGATATTTTGCTCTTGTTCAACCGAATTTGGAGGGCTGCCGAATACACATTGCTGCCCTGGTTGCATAGGCATGCCGGGAACCCTGCC
The DNA here is from genome assembly GCA_012512865.1 of Clostridiaceae bacterium. GTDB lineage: Bacteria > Bacillota > Clostridia > Acetivibrionales > DUMC01 > Ch48. Next base: position 2,087 of record JAAZDH010000001.1, read on the forward strand.
GGTGCTGAACAAGAACGTGGTGGAATTTGCGATTAGGGCGGGGCTTGCCACAAATTGCGAAATATCCGGTTTTACAAAGATGGACAGGAAGAATTATTTCTACCCCGACCTTCCAAGGGCTTACCAAATATCCCAGTACGATATTCCAATTTGCAAGGATGGTTTTATCGAAATAGAGATAAATGGGGTTAAGAAAAAAATTAGAATTGCAAGGATCCATATAGAGGAAGATGCCGGAAAACTTGTGCATGACCAGTGGAGCACAGGTTCGCTGGTGGACTATAACAGGTCCGGGGTGCCGCTGATAGAGATTGTTACCTATCCTGACATGAATTCGGCGGAGGAAGCCAGGCTGTTCCTGGAAGGGCTCAAGGCCATATTGCAGTATACGGGGGTGTCGGATTGCAAAATGCAGGAAGGTTCCCTTAGGGCTGATGTTAACATATCCGTAAAACCTAAAAGCCAGGAAGAGTTGGGAGTCAGGACGGAAATGAAAAACCTGAATTCTTTCAGGGCGATTATAAGGGCTATTGAGGCTGAATCCAGGAGACAAATCGAGGAACTGGAATCAGGAGGGAAAATTTACAGGGAGACCAGGCGTTGGGATGACGAAAAGGGTGTAAGCTTTTCAATGAGAAGCAAGGAGGAAGCCCAGGATTACAGGTATTTTCCGGAATCCGACATCCCGCCGGTAATAATTGACAGTGAATGGGTGGAAGAAATAAGGAAGTCACTGCCGGAGCTGCCGGAGACAAGAAAAAGGAGATACATGGAAGAATATGGTTTACCAGCTTATGATGCGGAAATCATAACTTCTTCGAAGGCTTTATCTGACTTTTTCGAGGAAACGGTTAAAAATGGTGCCAACGCAAAAACGGCAAGCAATTGGATAATGGGAGAGCTTTTAAGGCTTTTAAAGGAAAAGGGCGTTGAGGATGATAGCATTCCTTTTCCCCCGGTGCACCTGGCCAAATTGATTGACATTATTGAAAAGGGAATCATTACCGGGACAATAGCAAAAAAGGTTTTTGATAACATGTTTGATTCAGGCAAGGATCCTGTTGCTATAGTCGATGAACAAGGACTGAAAGTGGTTGCCGATACAGGTACCCTCCTTCCGGTTGTGAAAAAGGTTATTGAGAATAATCCCGGTTCGGTGGCGGATTACAAGGCCGGCAAGACGAAAGCGCTGGGCTTTCTCATGGGACAGGCAATGAGAGAAACGAAGGGCAAGGCAGACCCCAAGCTTATCAACCAGTTGTTTATCGAAGAATTGGAAAAGCTATAGAATCGTGGGACAAGGGTGGGACAAGAGGATAGGTGCATTGTTCCATCGAGGGCCTGGATAAGTCATAAAAAGTATAGCATGAATAATAAGATCAAGATTTTTTGGATTTTTTTTCACTTGTTCTTGTATACAAAAAACATATTATATATAATAGAAATGGCTGAAGAAGCTTGATATGAGCAGATATTATGACTTGGTTGTAATTTTTTTTGTGTTGAAAGGAGCATGATGGGGTAATGAGTTTTCTTGAACAAATCATAAGCAGGGCAAAAGCCGACAAGAAGACGATAGTATTGCCGGAAAGTACGGATATAAGGATTCTCACGGCAGCAGCAACTGCACTAAAAGAGGGGATTGCCGACATTGTCCTTGTCGGGAATGAAGAGGAAATTAAAAGAGCGGCAGGCAGCCTGGATATTAGCAAGGCATTAATAGTCGATCCGTTAAAATCGGAAGAATTTGAGGATTATTCTAATACTTTTTATGAGATCAGGAAGAAAAAGGGCATTACTCCCGAAAAGGCGAGGGAAACCATGAAGAGCCCGGTATACTGGGCAGTAATGATGGTGAAAAAAGGCAAGGCGGACGGGATGGTGTCCGGTGCTGTATACTCAACCGCGGATACATTGAGACCCGCATTGCAGATTTTAAAAACGGCACCGGGCGTGAAACTGGTATCCGCCTTTTTTGTCATGGTTGTTCCCGATTGCGAGTATGGCCATAATGGAACGTTTATATACGCGGATAGCGGGCTTTGTGAAAACCCCAACGAGGAGGAATTGGCAGAAATTGCGATAGAATCAGCGAAATCTTTCAAATTGCTTGTACAGGCCGAACCAGTAGTAGCCATGCTTTCTTATTCTACGTATGGAAGCGCTAAAAGTGAGCTTACTGAAAAAGTTATAAATGCAACCAGGATAGCCAGGGAAAAGGCGCCTGAATTGTTGATTGACGGCGAATTACAGGGGGATGCCGCATTAGTGCCATCAGTGGCAAGAACAAAGGCAAAGGGAAGCCCCGTTGCAGGTAGGGCTAATGTCCTGGTATTCCCTGATTTGAACAGCGGGAATATTGCATATAAATTGACACAGAGGCTGGCAAAGGCAGAAGCATACGGGCCTATCACCCAAGGGTTGGCAGCTCCTGTAAATGACCTTTCCAGGGGATGCTGCGCTGAGGATGTTGTCGGGGTAATTGCAATAACTGCAGTCCAGGCACAAGCCGCGGCAAAAAGGTAAAGAATAATAAAGCATAAACAATGATAGGAGTTGATATACAATGAAAAAAATCCTGGTGATTAATTCCGGGAGTTCCTCGTTAAAGTTCCAGCTGATTGACATGGCAACCGAAACCATGCTTGCAAAGGGATTATGCGACAGGATAGGGATAAATGATTCTTTTCTTAAATATACTGTTCAGGGTAGGGATAGCATTATTATAAACAAGGTCATGCCCGACCACAGGACCGCCCTGAAGGAGGCCATTTTTGCCTTAACGTGCAAGGAAACCGGTGTAATAAGTGATGTGTCCGAGATATTCGCGGTTGGCCACCGGGTGGTTCATGGGGGCGAAAGGTTTCATGATTCGGTAATTATTGACGAAGAAGTAATGGAGACCATAAAAGAATGCATAAAGCTTGCACCTTTGCATAATCCGCCCAACATAACAGGAATTAAGGCATGCCAGGATATAATGCCGGGGATTCCCATGGTTGCCGTATTTGATACGGCATTCCACCAGTCAATGCCCCGGTATGCATATTTATATGCACTTCCTTACGAACTGTATACAGGATATGGTATCCGCAAATATGGATTTCACGGAACATCTCATAAATACGTGGCACGCAGGGCCGCCGCCATGCTGAACAGGCCCCTGGAAGAATTGAGGTTGATATCCTGCCATCTTGGGAACGGTGCAAGCATATGTGCCATCAAAAACGGGAAGTCGGTTGACACCAGCATGGGTTTTACACCCCTTGATGGCTTGGCAATGGGCACCAGGAGCGGCACAATAGACCCGGCCGTCGTTATTTTCCTGATGGAAAGGAAAAAAATGACCACGGATGAAGTATACGAATACCTGAATAAAAAGTCCGGGGTACTTAGCATATCCGGGGTAAGCAGTGATTTCAGGGATATACAGGCTGCGGCAAGTGAAGGGAATGAAAGGGCCCGGCTTGCCATCGATGTTTTTTGTTACAGGGTTAAAAAGTATATAGGAGAGTATTCCGCGGTGCTCGGCGGAATAGATGGGATTATATTTACGGCCGGTATTGGAGAAAACAATGATTTGGTTAGGGAAAAAACCCTTGAAGGGCTGGAATACCTGGGGATTAAGATAGACAAGGAAAAGAACAGTATTGCAAGGGGCAGGGAGCTCGATATAAGCGTGGGAGATGCGAAGGAAAAGGTTCTTGTCATACCTACGAATGAAGAACTGGAAATAGCCAGGGAAACCTTGAAGTTGGTCGGTGCGAAGTAGCCGGCAACAACCCCGTTTACCACCCCGTTTTACTAATTGTTTAAGCCTCTTGACAAGGGTTATATTAGTTAGTATAATTACATCTGTTATTTAAGGGGTGGAACCTATGAGGGTAAATATATCGGATATTTTGAGAAATGAAAGCACCGGCCTTGAGGTGGAATACAGCGGTAAGGTTGAGGGACTTGAAAACCCCGTAAATGGATATAACTTGGCAGAAAATGTAAATTTTAAAGGAAACATAACCAGGTTAAAGGGATTGCTGAACTTAAAAGGTGTATTGGAATTCTGCTATGATGTTTCCTGTTACAGGTGCTTGGATAATATACATCGCAACGTATCAATAGATGTTGACGAGAAAATACTTGATGCTTCGAAGGCATCTCCCAGGGAAGATGTGTTTACCTATGAAGGTTATTACCTTGATATGGATATAATATTTAAAAACTACATTGTTTTAAATTTGCCGATGAAACAGTTGTGTAGTGAAGAATGCAAGGGACTTTGCCCCGTATGCGGGAAAAATCTTAATAATGAAGAATGCAACTGTAATGAAAAGGAACATATAAACGAATGGAAAATTGAATGGTAAATGGAGGTGTAACGAATGGCTAACCCGAAAAGAAGATGGTCGAAGGCAAGGACAGGGAAAAGGAGATCTCAATGGAAATTGTCGGCTCCTGCTTTTGTGGAATGTCCCCAGTGCCGCAGTTTAACAATTCCTCACAGGGTTTGCGGAGAATGCGGCTATTATGATAAGAAGCAGGTTATAGAAAAGAAGGTTAAGAAAGCTAAAAGCTAATATATAATATATTGGTATATAATATATTGATAGATAGTATTATTAATTTAATAGTATTATTAATTTAATAGATAGTTTTAAAGATAACATGAAATGAAATATGTAATATGACGCATTGACATGTACAAATTAGGATGTTTTGGTAATGGTAATTTTTTAGTATGCATTTGGTACTGTATTCCAAAGGGCTGTGTTAAAGTATAAAGGCATGGTTTTTGTAACATATAGGGATACGGGAAACAATTGACAGGATACCGGAAAAAAGAAAAAGAAAGCAGCAGCAATCAAGCTGCTGCTTTTTAACTAGCAGCAGGAGCAATGAAAGGCAGGAAAAAAGATGGATGGCAAGAGAGGCCCCTTGGTGCACCAGGTTGTTGCAGGAAGTATAGCAGAAGAAATCGGGATTCAAAAGGGAGATTATATTTTAGCTATTAACGGGAAAAAAATAGAAGATATTTTTGATTATAAGTTTTTCACAACTGAAAACAAGTTGAACATGGAAATACAAAAAGAAGACGGCAGGGTATGGAGAATCAACATCCTAAAAGAAGAATATGAAGACCTTGGTATAGAATTTGCCGATCCCTTGTTTAACGGGACGAAGAGGTGCGCAAACAAGTGTATTTTCTGTTTTATCGACCAATTGCCCGGGGGAATGAGGAAAACCCTGTATTTTAAAGATGATGACATCAGGCTGTCGTTTTTATGCGGTAATTATGTTACCTTAACCAATCTTAAGGACAAGGATTTGGAAAGAATAATAAATTACCGCATGTCTCCAATAAATATTTCAGTTCATACAACAAATCCGGCCCTGAGGGCCTTTATGCTTGGAAACAAATTTGCAAGCGATATATTGGAAAGGATAAGGAAAATTATCAATGCCGGTATACAAGTGAATTGCCAGGTAGTATTATGCAGGGGGATAAATGACGGCAAGGAGCTGGATAATACAATAAAGGATTTGTCGGAACTGTATCCTGGAATTAACAGCATTTCAATTGTACCGGTAGGGATAACCAGGTACAGGGAGAACCTTTTTAAACTTGAGCCTTATGACAGGGAAGCAGCCCTGGGTGTTATAGCACAAGTTGAAGCATGGCAAAACAAGCTGCTTGAAACCAAAGGCTCGAGGGTTGTTTACCTTGCGGATGAATTCTATATTTTAGCAGGGAGTGAACTCCCAGGGTATGACGAGTATGAAGGTTTCCCCCAGCTGGAAAACGGGGTTGGCCTTGTTACCTTGTTTAAACATGAATTTTTTATGCGCCTGGATAAAATGATGCATAAAGAGAAAGACAGTAATGAAAACAAAGAGGAAAATGAAGATGGGAACAAGGAGGAAAACCGAAAAAAACAAGAATTAAAGCCTGAATTGCCCAGTGCCCCGGGGAATTTTCACAGGGTTCTAAGCGTGGCAACCGGGGTCTTGGCAAGGAAGTTCATAAAAGAACTGGCACAGGAATTGGAAAGAATATATAATAGTGTTAAGATAAATGTGTATCCTATAAAATGCAGCTTTTTTGGAGAACATGTAACAGTGGCGGGGCTTTTAACCGGGCAGGATATTGTTAAGGAGCTCTCCGGGAAAGACCTGGGGCGTGAACTGCTTATCCCTGCAACAACGCTCAAATCCGGCAGTCAAGTATTTTTGGACGATTACACGGTAAAACAGGTTGAGGATATGCTGGGTATAAGGGTAAGGGTCATTGAACCCAATGGCAAATCGTTTATTGACGCCGTCCTGGGGATATGCACCAATATATAGATGTAGATGCATTGCCGTCGGCGGTATCCAGGTGCATTTCCAACAGGGGGAAAGGCAGGGAGGACGGCCATGGTTGCAACATGGAGGTGAAAAGATGGCAATACCTATTGTAGCCATAGTGGGAAGGCCCAACGTGGGTAAATCCGCTTTGTTTAATTATATTACAGGAAAAAGAATATCAATTGTGGAAGGTACGCCGGGTATAACCCGGGACAGGATATACGCGGAAGCGGAGTGGAGAAACAAGAGGTTTATCGTGATTGATACGGGAGGGTTGGAGCCTAACCCGCGGGATGAGATAATGCAGCAAATGCAGCGACAGACGGAGATTGCAATTGAAACCGCGGATGTTATTGTTTTCATGGTTGATGTCAAGGACGGCCTTACGGCTGCCGACCATGAAATTGCAAACATGCTCAGGAAAACGAAAAAACCGGTAATACTAGCCGTCAACAAGGTTGACAGGTTAGGGGACATGCCAACCGGGGTGTACGAGTTTTATAATCTTGGGCTAGGGGAACCAATTCCCATCTCGGCCATACATGGTTTGGCCATAGGGGAATTGCTGGATGAAATATATAATCATTTTCCAAGGCATGGTAGTGATGATCCGGATGCTGAATCAATAAAAGTGGCTGTTGTGGGGAAACCGAATGCGGGCAAGTCATCCCTTATAAACAAGATTCTTGGTGAAGAAAGGATGATTGTCACCGACATCCCGGGAACGACGAGGGATGCGGTTGACACATACCTGGAAAGGGGAAGTGACAGGTTTATATTTATTGATACCGCCGGGATAAGGAGAAAGAGCAAGATAACCAGCAACATAGAAAGATACAGTATAGTCCGCTCGTGGGCTGCCATTGAAAGGGCCGATGTGTGCCTGGTCATGATTGATGCACAGGACGGGGTTACGGAGCAGGATACGAAAATTGCCGGTTATGCCCATGAAAAGGGCAAGGCCTCCATAATTGTCGTAAACAAGTGGGACCTCGTGGAAAAACAAACCGGGACCCTTGAAGAATATAAGAAAGATGTAATGGAAAAACTGGGATTCATGACTTATGCCCCTGTTATATTTATATCAGCGCTAACCGGGCAAAGGATCAATTCCATATTTGACATGGTTAAGCAAGTTATGGGACAATCGATGCTGAAGATACCTACAGGGGTTTTGAATGAAGTAATAAGCGAAGCGGTGGTAATGGTACAGCCTCCTTCAGATAAGGGAAAAAACCTTAAAATATATTACGCGGTTCAAACTGGTGTTAAACCGCCTGTTTTCCTTATTTTTATAAATGACAGGGAATTAATGCATTTTTCATATGAAAGATACCTGGAAAACCAGTTAAGAAAGACTTTCGGGTTTATAGGCACCCCTATAGTGCTGAAATACAAGGAGAAGAAAAGTGAGGCGGTTCTTGGTGAATACGGTTGTTAAGCTGGCCGTGGCAGCGATTACAGGTTATTTGCTTGGAAGTATCAATACTTCGCTGGTTGTTGGCAAATTCTATAAGATTGACATTAGGAAACATGGAAGCGGAAACGCGGGTGTTACCAATACATTAAGGATACTTGGCAAAACTGCTGCCTTGCTGGTGCTGGCAGGGGACGCTTTAAAAGGGATTTTGGCCTGCCTTACTGGCCATTTTCTTGCAGGGGAGACGGGAACCATCATAGGGGGAGGGTTCTCAATCCTTGGGCATAACTGGCCGGTATATTTCGGGTTAAAGGGCGGAAAAGGAGTCCTTACTTCCTTTGCCGTCATGGTTTTTACTGATTGGAAGCTGGCAATGGTCACCCTTGCTGTTTTCATGGTTGTTGTTTTGTTAACCAGGTACGTGTCTTTAGGTTCCATCGTTGGAGCGGTGGCTTTGCCTGTTGCGGCTGTTTTGCTAAACCGTGATGTTAAAATAATTATTTTTTCGGTATTACTTGGGTTGCTCGTGATTATGCGCCATCGTTCAAATATTGAAAGATTGATAAACGGCACTGAATCCAGGCTGGGAAGAAATCAAGGCGATGATGTGAAAAGGTGATATTATGAAACAGGCAAATATTACGATTATCGGTGCGGGAAGTATGGGTACGGCGCTTTCAATACTTTTGTCGAACAATGGCCACAAGGTAAAAATATGGACTCCATTTTCAAGGGAAGCCGACATGATAAATGAAACGAGAGAACAGGTGGAAAAGCTTCCGGGTGTCAAGATACCTGGAAACGTATCCTGCACGTCAGATATGGAGGAGGCATTGCAAGGTGCAAAAGTGGTTGTGTTGGCAATTCCAGCCCAAACAATAAGACCAACCATCAAAAAGATGTTGAAATATGTAAGCAGGGAAATGCTGGTTACCTGTTTTTCAAAGGGGTTGGAAGAAAACAGCGGCCTTCGCTTGTCCGAGGTGGTTTTACAGGAAATGCCGGGAATAAGGTATGTTGCACTTTCGGGGCCGTGCCACGCGGAAGAATTGGCCGTGGGAATTCCCACGGCTTATGTCGCGGCGTCCGATGACGAGCAGGCGGCAGAGCGGGCCCAGGATATATTCATGTCTCCCGTGTTCAGGGTATATACTAACAGGGATATAATCGGGGTTGAACTTGGAGGGGCGCTGAAAAACGTCATAGCCTTGTGCGCCGGGATATCTGACGGGTTAGGGTATGGAGATAACACCAAGGCGGCGTTGATAACAAGAGGAATAGCGGAGATAACAAGATTGGGTGTGGCCCTGGGCGCAAATCCCCACACTTTTTCAGGGCTTGCAGGCATAGGAGATTTGGTTGTTACATGTACCAGTATGCACAGCCGGAATAGAAGGGCAGGAATTCTTATCGGCAAGGGAAAAAGCGTGGATGAAGCAATCAGCGAGGTTAAAATGGTTGTTGAAGGCATATCAACTGCAAAAGCTGCATATAGCCTGGCCAGGCGGGAAAACGTAACCATGCCCATAACCTTAGAGGCAAATGAAGTTTTGTTCTACGGCAAAAACCCGAGGGACGCGGTCATGGATTTGATGATGAGGGACAAAACGTGTGAAATAGTTTTAGCTTGAATTATCTTGAATCATCTTAAATTATTATATTTATAATATTATGTTTCTTTTACCGCGTTTAAGAAAAGCAATCAATTGACCTGGCCTGCGTAAACAAGGGCTTTGCTTTTATTCTCAATTGTGATAAATTGTATGATAATTTTTATATCTTAAATTATATGATAAATTGTATATGATAAATTATATATGATAAAGTATAATAATGATGTAAACATTATGGCAAATAAGATTACGAGGGGTGATTTTTATGGATGTGGGAAAGCTGGTTGCGCAATTGTACACGGTGAAGGATTTTACGCAAACTCCCGGGGAAATTGAAAAAACCTTGAAAAAAGTCAAGGAAATTGGTTATGGCGCGGTGCAGGTGTCGGGAATCGGCCCCATAGACCCGTATCATTTAAAGAACTTGGCGGACGAGGCCGGTGTACAAATCGTAGTTACCCATGTACCTTATGGCAGGATGATAAACGATTTCGACGCCCTGGTAAAAGAGCATAAAATTTGGAATTGCGAATATGTCGGCCTTGGCAGCATGCCCCCGGAGTATTCCAGGGATTATGACGGGTATGCCAGGTTTGCCAGGGATTTTTCCGGTATTGCCAGGAAGTTCGCCGACCATGGACTGAAATTTGTATATCACAATCATGACTTTGAATTTGAGAAGTATAACGGGAAAACAGGCCTGGAAATAATATTCGACGAATCTGATCCTGAAGTATTCGGCTTTGAGATTGATACTTACTGGGTGCAAGCGGGAGGCGCCGATCCCGTGGCATGGACCAGGAAAGTAAAAGGACGAATGGAGGTAATACACCTTAAAGATATGGCAATTAAGGAACGCAAACAGGTATTTGCCGAGATAGGGGAGGGAAATCTTAATTGGTCCGAGATATTGAAGGCTTGCAATGATATTGGAGTAAGATGGTATTGCGTGGAGCAGGACGTATGCCCGGGAGACCCCTTTGAAAGCCTTGCAATTAGTTTCAGGAACCTTAAGGCCATGTGAAATCCAGGCCATGTATAAATAAAACAAGTGCGTGTAGTAAAATAGGTACATATAATAAAAGCATGTTGTGTAATTAAAGCAATGATGTAGGTTGTATAAATGAAACAAAGGCATAAGATGCCTAAATGAAAGCAATAAAAAATAAATGATGTGAAGTTACAGGAAGGGGTGAATGAAAAATGATGAAAAATTTTATCCTTAGCGCTTTTGCTGATGAGATCGATGAAAACCTGGCAATTCAAATGGACGTCCTTGAGCAGCATGGTATTAAACATATTGAAATGAGGGGCGTAAACGGGAAGAACCTGTCAAAGTACACGCTGGAGGAAGTAAAAGAAATAAAAAAACAGATCGATGACAGGGGTTTTAAAATCTCGGCAATAGGTTCTCCCATAGGGAAAATAATGATTACGGATGATTTCAAGCCACACCTTGAGCTTTTCAAGCATGTGCTGGAAATTGCAAGCATCCTGGAAACAAGTTATGTAAGAATGTTCAGTTTCTACATACCCAAGGGCGAGGATCCTGCCGTATACAGGGATGAAGTAATGGAAAGGTGGAAAATGTTTGTTGATGAATCAAGAAATTATAACATTGTGCTTGCCCATGAAAATGAAAAAGACATATATGGCGATACGGCGGAACGTTGCCTTGATATAATCAAGACCATGGATTGCGATAATGTAAAAGCCGTATTTGACCCGGCCAATTTTGTACAGTGCGGGGTGGAAACTTATCCCCATGCTTTTGAAATCCTAAAAACTCATATTGCTTACCTGCACATAAAAGACGCTAAAATTGACACCAAGCAGGTTGTGCCGGCGGGACACGGCGACGGAAGGGTCAATGACATATTGGGCGAGCTGGTATAGATGGGATTTAACGGCTTCCTTTCTTTGGAGCCCCAT
>JAAZDH010000058.1 GCA_012512865.1 Clostridiaceae bacterium
GCCTTAGCTTGAATGATTTTACACAACTCTAAAAAATAAGTAATGAGCGGATACCCGCTCATTGTTATTTTCTAAGATTGAGCTTTTCAATAATTGCACGATAACGGTCCATGTCTACCCTTTGAAGATAGTTAAGAAGCCCTCTCCTCTGTCCTACCATCTTCAAAAGGCCTCTCCTTGAATGATGGTCCTTCTTGTGAATTTTCAAATGCTCATTCAAATGGTTTATCCTCTCGGTAAGAAGCGCTATCTGCACTTCCGGAGAGCCTGTATCCCTTTCATGCAGTTTAAACTTTTCAATAATTTCGCGTTTTAAATCCTTCTGCATAAAAACCTCCTCTAATATATCCCCATTAGCCTCGAAACCGGCCGGAGTATTCCGGAAACAAAGCAAATGGTTAATTTACATGAACTTGATGGGTATATTTTATCAATCATTTAAAACTAAGTCAATAGTAAGGTTTGGTTTTTGGAATCGTTTTTGTTTGTTTCGAACCGCATTTTATCTATTAGTTCTGTTTCATAAAGCGGGATAAAAAATAGTTTGCCCCGCCCTTGTTTTTTATACGGTTTTAAGTACCAATTTTACATAACATGAATATTATGTATAGTGAAGCACTATTTCGCATGGCATCATGCAATGCAGATGCAATATGCAAGATACAATACTTGAATTTAGCAACACTAAAATTTCGCAATATTAGAACATATAAAGCATATTGCCGAACACGTACCGTACCATACAACTCGTACCTTAAGGAGGTTATCCGCCGTATGCAAACGAATTGTGAAAAGAATTCTTATGCAACTGGAACAGCATTAATGCCTGGCAGTTTTATAAACGGGAACACCCCGTGTTACCCACAGCAGTGCATCCCCCAGGAAACAGTTATTTGCAATGTAAAGCTTGCAAGGGCCTATGTCCCGTTCCAAAGGCTCTGCAGCATATATTCACCGGATATGGCCTTGAAAGCCGGTACAGCTTTCCCTGAGCTTCACCAGCCGTATAAAACAACAAAAAACAAGCCTGATTGTTCTATTATGCCGTTAAGGGAGGAATCCAACCATGTACTCGAATAAACCAAGCATGCACCCGGATAGGCAGGATATACTAAACAAACTAATGGCACTGGACTTCGTAGCAGTCGATCTTCAGCTTTACCTTGACACCCATCCTTATGATAGGAATGCCCTTATGAATTATAACTCGGTTGTATGCCAGGCCCAAATGCTGCGTCAAGCTTACGAAAACATGTATGGTCCACTGTTTTCATTCAGGTCAGCAAGCAGGTATCCATGGCAATGGATAAATGAGCCGTGGCCTTGGCAGTACCAGTTTAACTTCAGAATACCAGGAGAGGAGCTGTAAAAAATGTGGATATACGAAAAAAAGCTTGAATATCCTGTAAAGATTAAAAAGCCCAATCCCAAAATGGCTAAATATATAATTACCCAATACGGTGGCCCTGACGGTGAATTAGCTGCCTCATTAAGATATTTGAGCCAAAGGTTTTCCATGGTCACCCCACAAGCAAAGGCAGTGCTTAATGATATTGGCACCGAAGAATTGGCCCACCTGGAAATCGTCGGCACGATGGTCAGGCAATTAATTGAAAATGCCAGCATTGACGAAATAAAAGCAGCAGACCTGGGTTCATATTACGCGGACCACGATAAGGCAATATACCCCTTGAGCGCATCTGGTGTTCCCTTTACCGCTGCCTACATTCAATCAAAGGGAGATCCTATAACCGATTTACACGAAAATATGGCTGCAGAGGAAAAAGCCCGCTCCACGTACGAATGGCTTATTAACCTGGCCGATGACCCTGACGTGATTGACCCGCTGAGATTCCTCAGGGAAAGGGAAATAGTTCATTTCCAGCGATTCGGGGAAGCTTTGCGCATTGTGCAGGAGTACCTTGACAGCCAGAAGTGCTTTCCCGTTGTCAAAACACCGGATATGATGCATATGCCGCATATGCCAATAAAGGCAGGGGCGAATAATAAAAAATAGGTAAGTATCAATTATAAAATGCAAAATATAAAGTATTAAACACTAAATATTAAATGCTAACAAAAAACAGGTTACTTGTCCGGAAACAAAAACCAAGCTACTTGCCCGGACAGACACAGGCACATGTTATTGAGACATAAAATCCAAATCCCATGTACATGTGCCTGTATATGTTGCCTGGTGCATGCAACTTACTGTGTTTGTTTGGCCGTGTGCCCGTGGCTGCGTACATGCACCTGCCTTAAATAGCTCTTATCCGTATTTCTTACCGGCCAGTGCAATAATGTTTAGCCTTTTGAACCGCATCGTCAATGTTCTGGGGCAATGCATCGCTTGTAACACCCGCGATTTCCAACCCGCACTTGTTCAGGGGCACCAGTATTTTTATAGCACTGCTTGCCGAAATCGCCTCCGCCATTTTAGGGGTCAACTCACCCATCATCGAGTTTGCCAGGATTATACCTATTGGACCTACAATAATGTCGACTTTCGTTGAATTGACAACAATGGCATTCTCCCCGGTGGCACCTTCATCGGCGCCTGTTTTTAACATTGCCACCGTGGCCGCTGAATTTGTACCCAGCGCGATTACTTTCGTATTATTAGGCAGCTCCTTTTTCAATTTCTCCACCAGGATTTTCCCAATCCCTCCGCCTTGTCCGTCAATAACTGCAACCTTCATGCTAAAATACCAACCTCCATGTTCCAACCTGCGAAATCACTTGTATAAAGCTTTTATTATTGCGTTTTTAATGGTTTCCGCGGCCTTTTGCCTGTATGCATCGTTCTTCAGCTTGTTCAACTCATTGGAATTCGACATGTAACCCACTTCAACCAGTACGGCAGGAACCTTTGCAACACGAAGCACCGTTAAGTCGGTCCTCTGGATAATGCCGATATTCCGCGAGCCCAATGACCTTGACACTTCATTTTGAACAATCGATGCAAGCGTCTTGCTTGACAGGTTGTTCTTATATGCGGTTGAATACGGGTAATAGAGTGTCATTGTTCCGGCTACGCCGGGAGTAGTGCTTGCATTGTTGTGAATGCTTATGAACATATCCGCATTCAACCTGTTTGCCAACTCCGCCCTCTGGGAAAGCCCCACGCGCGTATCGCTGCTCCTCGTCATATGTACTGTTATTCCTTCAGCTTGCAAAAGGGCTTTCAACTTCAATGATATATCAAGGTTCAAATCCTTTTCCTTTATACCTCCATAAGCCGCGCCGGTTTCCCATCCTCCGTGCCCAGGGTCGATTACGACAATATATTTTTTCTCTCCCCTTGAAATACTGGCTATTTCATTCCTGTTCCCCATGAGTACGGCGTTGTTGACGGAATCCCAGTCTACGGGGATATTTAGAATTTCAGCAACAAACCTTACGGGCACCATTACCGTACCCCTTTCCAGTATGGGCGGTACTTCCGACTGCATTGAAACGTTATTCACCTTTGCGGCATTCTGCCCTATTGTCATGCTAATGACCGTATTGCCCTTGACTATGTTAAAATAACCTTTCTCCGGGTACCAATCAACCCTTGCCCCGAAATTTGCAAATACGGTCCTGGCAGGCGCCAATATCCTCCCATTTATAGCTACCGGATCTCTCTCAAGAGAAATCCTGTTTCCATTAATAAAAAAACCAACGTTTGTCGTTACGACCCCGGCTGCCGATGCACACACGCACAAGGAACCCAGGCATAAAACCAAAACAACACTAATAATAACTGATAATGTTACCTTTTTCACGCAATCTCCTCCAGTCCGTCAGTGTTTTTAAGTTTACATAATTATTCTACAGGTAAACCATAAATCCCTTCTAGTAAATATTTACAACAGGACTTCGGAGATTGCCCTCAAGTTTGTTTTATCTCGGGTAATACCGTTATATTGGGGTTTTCGGAGCACATTAAATTTTTATTACACTAAATTTATATTAAATTTTCAAAAACTTCTTCAGCCTTTTCAAATAATATTGAATAAATAACGAGTATACATAATCATACAAAATGAACACGGCTTCCAGCACCAATACCACCACCCACAGGGAAACCTTAAGCTCAGCATCCTCAGGCAGGAAGATTTCCCTGAATAACATAAGCCATGCAGCAACACAAATATTAAAATAAAGAATTTTTATCACATATTCAAGGATGATCCTGTTGATCTTTTCCACATGGAACTTTATGATGCCGTAAACCCCAAAGAATACTATGTAAGGCACAATCCTGGTTTTATCCGGCACCGCCAAAAAGGCAAGAATGCTTGTAAGGATATAAAAAACGACCCCTGCCCTTGTCCCGTATTCCGCCATTATTATTGAGACTATGAATGAACTCAAGGCATAAAGTGATAACTTGCTTGTAGGCATTACCGAGGCCAGGAAAAGGCATATAACGGAAACTCCCGCAAGTATCCCGCTTAAAGCAACCTTCCTTGCATCAAAGTAAGACATAATACCCCTCTACCTCAGCAGCAAGGGATTAAATCCCCGCCCATGCATTCGCAGCAGCAATCGGAACACCAAAGGCACTGGCAAAAGGTGCAAAAATCTATATCTCCGCCCTGGGGCTTACGGTATCCCCCTGTCCTGAAATTCCTGAAGGTGGCATTCATCCTGTTTAAAGCCTCCCGGTACTCAAAATTTCCAGGCTCCATGTTAACTGCCGTCTGTATACATGTATAAGCTTCATCGTGCCAGCCCTTCCTTAGAAAAACCAATCCTCTTAAAAAGTACCACTCCGCGTCTCTATTGTCCATATTATCAAGGATTTCCTCGGCTGCATATACATTACCCGTATTAATGTGGGTACGCACTTCATTATAAACACTTCTGCCGTAGTAGCCGCTTCTCCTGCTGCCGCTGCTACTGCTACTGCCGCTGTAATCGCTCCAATTGCTTTTTCCTGTATAAGTCTTTCCTGATTTTGCAGAGCCTTGTTTCATCAAGATCTCGTATGCTTCATTTATTTCCCTTAGCTTTTCCTCGGCAAGCTTGGCCAGCGGATGATCCCTGTATTGGTCAGGATGATATTTCTTCACCAGTTCCCTATATGCTTTCTTTATTTCTTCCTCGCTGGCCCCTTCTTTTACGCCTAAAACCTCGTATGGATTCAACTTGATTACAACTCCCCGTTCCTAGAATTCTTTCTGTTGTTTTTAGCATTCCCATATAGATAATATTCTCAAGGATACCCTTGACATTCTTTGCCCCAAGAAGCTCGTATGCCTTTCCAACCTGGTCCAAGGAATATACCAGGTTAAACTCCACCCTATCCTTGATCCTGTCTTTCAATCCAGCCGCATTAGTTATTTCCTTCTTTGCATCCCTGGCAAGTTCAAGCAATGGATTGTAGTTTTTCTTTTTCATGTCAGCTTCCATATCATCAAATGCATCCAGCAAATAAATCCATTTTCCCAGGTTGTAGCCTAACCAGCGCAAGATGCTTTCCGTTTTTTCTTCCTGGCAAAATGGCTTGTGCGCTACCACTTCCTCCATTATCATGGCAAAAGGTTCCGCGGCGGCATCCATGGAAGCACAGCCTTCTTTTTCAAGCACGGCCAACTCTGTCAGCCTTTTCTCAATTATATCACATTTTTCACCGTATTGACGTTTTAATTTTTTATATACCGGCTTTAATAATATCATTCCCATTCTTGCATGCGCCAAGCCTTCGTCGACGCTTTTATCCTTGAGGCTGAAATATGAAAGTATCAAGTTGACATCGGCTGCATAATCAATTATATCATTCCATAAAACTACATGCCTTGGCCTGACAGGATGAACAATGCATCTTTCCATGTTTATTTTCAGTGTAGAACCTGTAATTGAATATAATAACATGGCAAGAAATACAGAATCGTATTTTATTGTAATTCGCGGAATGGTTCCGAACCTTCTCCCAATTGACTTGCAGATCCCGCAATAAAAAGCATTGAACAGTTCATATTCTTTTATCTTTAATTCCGGTTTATGCGGCAAAATGTAACCAAACACCAGTATCATCCTTTGCCGTTATCAAATGTCTGAATTCTTTTCCCGGTTCAGGCTTGCTTTTATTTTGAAAAAATTAATCATGTACATGAATAGTGAGAACAAAGATGAAACCACGGCAATTGTAACTAAAACCGAAGCATGGGGCACATCAAATATAACCAGGATGACAGAAAAGTAAAGAATTACCGTGGCCATTTTCCCGTACCAGTTCGATGAAACCACGATATTGTCCTGTCTATACAAGAGTAAACTTCCTATACCCATAAGGATTTCTTTCAGCAGTATTATGACGATAATAATCAAGTGAATCTTATTTTTAATACAAAGCACCGCCAGGGTTGTCAACTGCGTCAGCTTGTCTGCCAAAGGGTCGGCAAATTTACCCCAGGAAGTTATCATGTCCAGTTTTCTTGCAAAAAATCCGTCAAGGATATCGGTTAACCCTGACAGTCCTAGAATTATAACCGACCAAATATAATAGCCTTGATATAAAAAATAACCAAGAACGGGTATTAAAAAAAACCTTATTGTAGTAAGCGTATTTGGTATATTCACTGATACATCCCCTGACTTTTAAATTTATAATGGTACAAAATATAAACCCGTGCTTTATTTTCAACACGGGGTTTAATAAAAGCAATTTCTTTGTTTCCACGACTAAAAGCCTTTTTCAATAATTATGCTGTGTGCCTCCTCCACCTCGGCTTCAGGTACCAATACCTCAAAGTAATCCTTGGTACTTTCCTCGTTTTTACTAACCGGACGTAATTTTACAAGAATCCCTTCTTTTGCAAGCAATTCTTGAAGGTTTTCCGCTATTTCTTTGCTTTGTGCCATATATACCACTGTCCACATATTCTTACACGCCCCTTCATTATTAATCCCCAGAATTAATTTCCCCATGACGGCAATAAATAATTGCCTTACCTCTTATCTTTATCGCGGAAGTATTTTCTGTGAATTGAGCCAACATAACTTCTCCTTTGTCAAGTTTTTCGGTATGATGGAACTTTGTATCTCTTCCTCGTGTAAGACCAATTATGTTAACACCATTTTCTAGGGCTTTTATTGCCACATATTCGCCATATATATTAATGTTCTCATTATTCAAAAAAACCACCTCGACATAACTATATATTATTTTAGGCTAAAAATCAATATACAATTGCCCTCCGCACTGCATTTAATTTTCTTAAATGACACGTGACACGGTGACGGGCGTGATGCCTTCCTTAGCCTAAAACTGGCTACCCTAACCCTAAATCCCACCCCTGGCGGAAGTACTTTCGCCACCTCTTCATACCAGCTTAACATTATCCTTGCCAAAACGTTCCTCGAGTTCTGCAATAAGCACGGAAAAAGGCGTTATCCAGTACTTTTGATCGATTTTTACGGTCTTTTTTTCCTCCGGGTAATAAAAATATACCGGGATATTGCCCCTGAAAAATTCAAACAAGGAATAAGTTGACTTCATCAACTCGCTGTTTTCATTCCCGGCCTTATCACCGGTCAATCTTATATAAAGTTTGCGTGGTTTCGCTTCCAGCATGTTGCCCGGCATATAGCTCACTGGAACTGCAGGTTCACCTGCAGGTTCATTTCCCGGGCTCGCTTTTACATCATTATTATTCATGCCTTTATTCTTGTCCTTGATTAAATATGTTATTGGCTTTACTTCACTGCAAATTACCTTGGGCTCTTCATCCTCCCTTATGCTTAACCTGCCGCTTATCATCACGATATTTTCAGGTACCAGGTGTTCCCTGTACCTGCTCAAGTCCTGGGGGAAAACAATAATTTCTATTGGCCCGTACAGGTCTTCAATTGTGACAAAAGCCATCAAGTTATCGTTTTTAGTAGTTTTAACCTTGGTGCTTATAATTATGCCGCCTATTGTTACAGGCATGCCATCTCTCATTGCTTTGTCCTTATCCTCGTTTATAAGCAATTCTTCTTCGCCGTCCATCCTTAACGTGCTCAAATCAGCACTGGTCAAGGTAACATTTGAAAGGAGTTCTTCCTTGAACTCGTCAAGGGGATGGCCGGATACATACAATCCTAGCATTTCCTTTTCCATGGCCATCAATACATTGGGAGGGTATTCCGGAACATCGGGATAAATATCCTCATCACTTTTATTATTTCCGGTATTTGCCGCAATATCAAAAAATGATACTTGTCCATCCATGTTTTTTCTTTTGGTTTCCTGTATTGAGTCCATAATTGTTTCATAGGAAGCCATCAATTTTGACCTGGATATCCCTAGTGAATCAAAGGCTCCGCATTTTATGAGGCTCTCAACGCATTTTTTATTAATATCCCTGCCGCACATCCTTTCGCAAAAATCCCTGAATGTTTTGAAACTACCTCCCCGTTCCCTTTCCGTTATAATTTGTTTTACAGCATTTATTCCCACATTTTTTACTGCCGCCATTCCAAACCTTATTTTGCCCTTTATTGTATCAAACCTGACATTACTTTCGTTTATATCCGGGGGTAATACTTCTATTCCCATTATCTTGCATTCGTTTACATACCTGGATATCTTGTCGGCACTTCCAAGATAGCTGTTCATCGATGCCGCCATAAATTCTACAGGATAATAGTATTTAAGCCATGCGGTTTGATAAGCAACAACTGCATATGCAGCAGAGTGCGGCTTGTTAAATCCATACCCTGCAAAGTCCATCATTTCGTCAAATATTTTGTTCGCCGTCTCTTCATCGATGCCGTTCCTGAGGGCGCCTTTTATTATAACATTGCCATTTTCATCGGTAAGCCCGTAAATAAACTTTTGTCTTTCCTCCTTCATAACCTCCGGTTTCTTTTTTGCCATTGCCCTTCTCACAAGGTCAGCCCTGCCCATCGTATAGCCTGCAAGCTTGCGTACTATTTGCAAAACCTGCTCCTGGTATACAATGCACCCGTAGGTTACATCAAGTATATCTTCCAGCATCGGATGTGCATACTCGATGCACTCCTTGTTATGCTTGTTTTTCAAATAAACGGGAATCCTCTCCATCGGGCCCGGCCTATACAAGGCAATTCCTGCAATAATATCCTCAAGGCACGAGGGCTTCAATTCTTTCATAAACTGGGTCATCCCCGCGCTTTCCAGCTGGAAAACACCGGTGGTTTTTCCTTCGCTGATCATGTTATAAACTTCAATGTCATCCATTTCCATGTTGTCAAAATCAATTCTTTTTCCATAGTTTTTTTCAATAAATGTGGCTGCGTCCCTTATTACCGTAAGCGTCCTTAACCCGAGAAAATCAAACTTCAGCAAGCCCAATTCTTCGAGCGTTTTCATCGGGAACTGGGTGGTTATGCTGTCCTCATTCCTTTGCAAAGGAACATACTCAACAATAGGTTCCCTCGATATCACGACACCCGCGGCATGGGTCGATGCATGCCTTGGCATTCCTTCAAGCTGCCTTGAAGTATCTATAAGCTCCTTTATCCTCGCATCCCTGTTATATGCCTCTCTCAACTCGGGGTTTAAATCAAGGGCCTTGTCTATGGTCATTCCCAGCTGAAACGGTATCATTTTTGCTACCGTATCAACCTCGGCATAGGAAATATCAAGGGCTCTTCCTACATCCCTTACCACGGCCCTGGCAGCCATCGTTCCAAATGTTATTATCTTGGCAACCCTGTCCTCACCGTATTTATTAACCACGTAATCTATTACTTCCTGCCTTCTTTCATAGCAAAAATCTATATCAAAATCTGGCATGCTAATTCTTTCAGGATTAAGAAATCTTTCAAAAGGCAACTTGTATTTTAAAGGGTCAATATTGGTTATCCCCAGGCAGTAAGCAACAAGGCTGCTGGCCCCGGAACCCCTCCCGGGACCGACCATTATGCCTTTGTCTTTTGCATACTTGATAAAATCCCAGACAATCAAAAAATAATCGACATATCCCATCTGCTTTATAACCGATAACTCGTAATCAAGCCTCTCTTTTTTTTCCGCGGTTATATCTTTACCATACCTGTTTTCCAAGCCCTTGCAGCATAAACTTCTTAAAAATTCAAAATGGTCATCCCCTTCCTGGAGCTGGTACTCCGGGAGGTGAAGCTTGCCAAATTCTATTTCCACATTGCAACGGTTAGATATTTTCATCGTATTTTCAAGGGCTTCCGGTATTTCCTTAAAAGATTCCCACATTTCTTCAGGTGATTTTAAATAAAGCTCATCCGTATTAAATTTCATCCTGTCTTCATCATTTACTTTTTTAGCCGTCTGGATGCAAAGAAGTATGTCGTGAGCCTTTGCGTCTTCCCGTCTCAAGTAGTGAACATCGTTTGTCGCCACAAGCGGTATCCCGGTATCCCTGCTTAATCTTACCAAGCCTTGGTTTGCCAGGTTTTGATCAGGTATATTATTCTTCTGCAACTCGAGGAAAAAATTGTTTTCCCCGAGAATATCCCTGTACATCAAGGCAAGAGATTTCGCCCTTTCGTAATCCCCTTCAACCAGGGCCATGGGGATATCACCGGAAAGGCATGCACTTAATCCAATCAACCCTTCACTGTATTTTTCCAGAACCTCGGCATCTATCCTGGGCTTGTAGTAGAATCCCTCGATAAACCCGGCGGAAACAATTTTCATGAGGTTTTTATACCCCGTGTTGTTTTCAGCAAGGAGCACAAGATGGCCTTGGTCCGAATACGTATTCGCTTCCCTGTCAAACCTGCTTCTCTTGGCAGTATACACCTCGCACCCCAGTATTGGTTTAATCCCGTTATTTTTTGCTTCTTTATAAAAATCGATCACGCCATGCATTACACCATGGTCTGTTATGGCAATACCAGGCATTCCCAGTTCTTTCGCTCTTTGAACCAGATCCTTTATCCTCGTGGCGCCATCAAGAAGACTGTACTCGGTATGAACATGCAAATGGGTAAAATCCCTCACAAATAATCACCCTGCCGGATTTTTAATAATAACTATACTACCCTAAATATCAAATTATAAGCACATTATCAAGGATGCCCCTTTTTAATACATCAAGTTCTTTTCTTGCTTCTTTTAAACTATCTCCATAAACCTCCATGTATACTTTTATTTTCGGTTCCGTGCCGGAAGGTCTTACGCAAAACCACCCTCTTTTTCCGGCTTCCAGTTTATGTTGCAGTTCAAAGCGTATTACATCGGAGGATGATAATGCAAGGCCTTCTGTTTTTCCTGTTTCCAGGAAGTACTTTTTACCCGTGAGATAATCCGATATAGAAATAACGTCATAATCGCCGATTGACATGCTCTTGTTTTCCCTTAGCCCCCTCATTATTGCTTTCATTTTCTCCATGCCTTCCTTGCCGCTGTAAGTGTATGAAACTACTTCTTCGGCTACATATCCATATTTTTCGTATATCTTTTCCAGGGCATCCAGCAGTGTCATATCCATTGATTTATAATAAGCTGCCATTTCTGCAACCAGCATGGAAGCAGATATTGCATCCTTATCCCTGGCATATGTTCCTGCAAGGTAACCATAGCTTTCTTCGAAACCAAATAGGTATTTCTTGTAACCGGGATCATCCAGCATTCTTATTTTTTCTCCTATATATTTAAAGCCTGTAAAAACTTCCTCCACTTCAATTTCATATTTTTCAGCAATAAGCTTTGAAAGCCCTGTCGATACCACTGTCGTTACTATAAACCCATTTTCAGGCAAGGCTCCTTCTTTTTCCTTTTTTTGACCAAGGACGTAGTCCAACATGAGGCATCCCGCCTGGTTCCCGGTTAGAAAGACATAATCCCCCTTCTTGCTCCTTACCATTATACCAATCCTGTCACTATCAGGATCTGTGGCTATAATTAAATCCGCATCCTCCTTTTTTGCCAATTCAAGGGCAAGGGTGAATGCACTTTTATCTTCCGGGTTTGGATACTTCACCGTGGGAAAGTCGGGGTCTGGGTATTCTTGCTCCTTTACCGCCATAACATTTTTAAAGCCTGTTTCATCCAGCATTCTCCGTACAAGCTTGTTACCCGAACCGTTCAAAGGAGTATACACTATTCTTATTTCTTTACCTTTCTCCCTGGCAAGGTCAATGTTGATACAATAGCTTTTTACGACGTCAACGTAAGCATCCTCGATTTCCTTTCCAATTGTTTCAACAAGCCCCTCTTCCATCGCCTTATCTATTTGCATCATTTTAACCTGGTAAAAATCCTTGATGCGTTTAATAAACTCCAATACCTTGTCGGATTCTTCCGGCATCAACTGGGCCCCATCTTCCCCGTACACCTTGTAGCCATTGTAATTTTTAGGGTTATGGCTTGCAGTTATTGCAACTCCACCAGTGGCACCAAGGTGCCGTATTGCAAAGGATAAAACCGGTACGGGCTGCAGCTCACTAAAAATATAAGTTATTATCCCGTTCCCGGCAAACACCTTGGCTGCTTCCAGGGCAAAATCCCGGGACTTGTGCCGTGAATCATATGCAATTATCATCCTTGGGATTTCTCTTAATGCTCCTGTCCCATCCCTGCTTATATCATTTTTATCCCTTTTAAACTTGTGGTTTATATAATCCGATACCCCTTGCGATACCTTTCTTATAATATACTTATTCATCCTGTTCGTACCCGCACCTATTATACCTCTCAAACCCGCGGTGCCAAATTCAAGCTCCTTGTAAAACCTGTCCTCAATCTCTTCCCTGTTGTCTCTAATGCTTTCAAGCTCTTTTCTTAGCTCTTCATCGTCAAAATACTCATTTTCAAGCCAAGCCTTGTAGTTTGCATGCGCATCCATACAATACCTCCATAATCATCTATAACAAATCCGCGCCATAATTATTTCCCGCATAAAAAACCCATACCGATACCTAACACTTTATTCCTATAATAGTATAGCATATCAAGCAACAATTATCCAAACAAAAAGTGATACCATCGCCCTCTTCCCCGTATATGGCGTGATGATTTCCTTAGGCTAATATTGGAGCAATACGTAGCTGAAGCGACCATATTAGCCGTGGAAGTCATCACGCCTCCCCTTAAATTTTCTTCAATTTTATAATACACCTCTTATGTTTTTGTAATATTAGCCTGACATAAGGACATATATTAATAATGATAATAGTGCAAGTACAAAATTTAAGCAAAGAATTATTTCATAGGGGGGCTGGGCGTGAATAATTATAATATATACAGGCAAATTGCCGAACGAACAAAAGGGGATATTTACATAGGAGTAGTTGGCCCGGTTAGAACCGGGAAATCAACTTTTATCAAGCGATTTATGGATTTACTTGTTATACCGAACATTGAAAACGAATATGACAGGGAAAGGGCCAAGGATGAGCTGCCCCAAAGCGCAACCGGGCGGACAATAATGACCACGGAACCTAAATTTGTGCCTAACGAAGCGGTGGAAATTATGCTTGACGAAAAGGCCCAATTAAAAGTACGGTTGGTGGACTGTGTCGGATATCTTGTAAAAGGCGCCCTTGGCTACCTGGAAAATAACGCTCCCAGAATGGTATCCACGCCGTGGTTTGACCATCAAATACCTTTTGAAGAAGCGGCGGAATTAGGTACAAGAAAAGTAATAACCGAGCATTCCACGATAGGGCTGCTGGTTACCACGGACGGCAGCATAACCGAAATAGAAAGGGAAGAATATGTTGAAGCGGAAAAACGCGTAGTAAACGAACTTAAATCGATAAACAAACCATTTATAATACTTCTAAATTCAACAAGGCCTTTTTCAAATGAAACTGTCAAGCTGGCCAAGGAACTTGAGGAAAAATACATGGTCCCGGTGCTGAATATCAATGTTGCCCAGATGCGTGTAGAAGACATAAACAGTATCATGGAAAAAGTTCTATTCGAGTTCCCCGTATGTGAGATTGGCATAAACCTTCCTGGTTGGGTTGATGCCCTTGACAGCACCCACTGGCTTAGGGCCAAGCTAATGGATTCCTTGAAAGAAACATTCAAAAACATAAGAAAGATACGTGAAATCAAGGATACCACTGCAAAATTAAACGAACTTGAATTCGTTAAAAAAGCCCAAATCGAAAAAATCAACCTTGGTACCGGCAGCATATCCATGGAAATGTCCGCGCCTGACGAGCTGTTTTATGGAATTATTAGCGAATTGACAGGGCTCGATATAGAAAATGACAGGAAACTTGTAAGCCTGATGAGAGAGCTTGCATTGATTAAAAAAGAATATGACAGGATCGAAAATGCCCTGCGGGAAGTAAAAGTCAAAGGGTACGGCATGGTAATGCCTCAAATGGAAGAGCTGTCGTTGGAAGAACCGGAGATAATCAAGCAGGGTAACAGGTTTGGCGTAAGGTTAAGGGCAAGTGCACCAAGCATACACATGATTAGGGCCGATATAGAAACAGAAATTGCCCCGTTGGTTGGAAGCGAAAAGCAATCCGAAGAGCTGGTGGACTACCTGCTTAAAGAATTTGAAAATGAACCGGGCAAAATCTGGGATTCAAACAAATTCGGCAAATCATTGCATGACCTGGTAACCGAGGGGTTGTACAATAAACTTAGCCGTATGCCGGAAGACTCCCAATTAAAGCTGCAGGAAACCCTTCAAAGGATAATAAACGAAGGAACCGGAGGCCTTATTTGCATCATTATATGAGATGAGATAGACACGATGAAAAAACGTGCAAGATTAATTCAAGGTTAAATTGGGAAGGTACGGTTTTGCAACTCCATATTTTTGCATAAATAAGGGAGTGTAATTACTTTATTGACGTAGTTTGCCCCTATATTTATATTATTGTTTGACAAATACACGCAAAAACTTGTTAATAAACTCCACCTTTTTAGGAAGGCCTGGGCCCTTTTCCCCGTCCAGGGTCAACGCAACATCACTGTTGCCTTCGATGATGCAGGATTTTGCCTTGAGGTGGATTATACTTTTATGGTTTAGAAGGTCATTGGCAAGGAATTTCAGCAGAATGCCTGCAATATCAATATGCCAGCAATTTTTGATAATAATAATATCCATGAAGCCATCCGTAAGGTCTGCCGTCCCCGCAATGTTGTTCAAGCCTGCTGCATGCCTCCCGTTAAGTATAATAAACATCAAGGCATCTTCATCTATAACCTGGCCATTTGCCGTTAATTTCAGTCTAAAAGGCTTGATATTAGCCATCTCGCCAAGGGCTTTCAGGTAATACGCCAACGGGCCTATATTTTTCTTCAATTCACCGCTCGTGCTAAATGATACATCTACAAGTATCCCTCCTGCGCATGAATTGAGGAAATACCTTTCGCCGTTAACAACTCCTGTATCAATTTCTATTGTATTCCCTTCAAGAATGATATCCAGGCACTTGTCCAGTTTTGAAGGTATTCTCAGGCACCTTGCGAAATCATTGCAGGTACCTGACGGTATTATTCCTATAGGAAGGTTTATTTTTCTCTTCAGCATAACATTAACCACGGTATTTATTGTACCGTCACCACCTGAGATAACTATGCAGGAGTAGTTGCCGTCCTTCAACACATTGAGAAGCATGTTTTCATCCACGTCATATGTTCTGAAAGGCTGTATCAACACTCCCATATTCATAAAACGACTTATAATGTAGTCCAGTTTATAAGGTATGCCCCTCTGCCCTGATAAAGGATTGTAGACCAGTATTGCTTTTCGCATGGCTTGGCCTCCATTTGATTTGTCCTGGCACATCTTGTGACATATCTTGTATATTATAATCCGGCTTATAAACCGGCTATTATCCAGAAATCCATAAAATGGCCGTATTACTTTATCATTATATTATATTATATCACATATATGTTTTTACCGTCATCTTTAATCAGGAAATCAGGGAATTGTATCTTTGAATCCTAATAATTTAAATTATTTAACCAAGGTCCCGTATTCTTGTATTTTTGTATCCTGCACAATTTCCCAAGATTTACATCATTTTTTAAGCACAAGGATTTGTCTTCATCTTATTTTATCACTCTTTTTTCCGTAATAATCATGTCAAGCTGTACATCATGGCCTTCCGTGGGTATTTTATCCAAGACTTGAAAATCAAAAGCCACCCCTATTCTTATACAATTTCCCCCGGTGGTTTTCAAAAACCTGTCATAGTATCCCGCACCAAAACCTATCCTGTATTTGTGCAAATCAAAGGCGATGCCGGGTACTATAACAATATCAATATTTTCAGGGTTTAATACTCTCCTCGATTCTTTCCTCGGTTCCAGGATCCCGAACCGGCTTCTTTCCATTTCATGTTCAATATCTTTTATTTCGCATGGAATCAAGGTTTTCTCACCATTGATATCCTTGCCTGTAACAGATACGGCAATTCTCTTTCCATTTTTTAAGCTTGTCCTGATAAAATCGCCTGTTTTTACTTCATTCCTGAAGTCCATGTAACACATGATAACATTGCTGTTCCTGTATATATCCATTAACATGAGCATGTTAAATATTGCTTTGCTTTTTTCATCCAGCTCTTCCTGGCACAAGGAATTCCTTTTGTTTAGCATTTCCTGCCTTAATAATTCTTTACCTGGATTCATTGCCCGCTCCTTAAACATCTGTTTTACTGGTACCGCTTAATGCCTGACTTTACTTGTAATTAATATAAAGACAAAACACAAAAGGCTTACAAGAACAAACATCAACAAGGAAGCTACAAGCAATGCAACACCAAAAGAATGCCTGTCCGGGTCGTCTTCAGAATTCATAAATGCTATGGCAGTTATTATTCCCAGCAATTGTCCAAAACCTGGTATAATTGTTGATAAGACTGTTAAGAAAACCTTTAGCTTGTTACTTAAAGGGATAATGCCATTCCTGTCAACATTTTCAACTACGTATGGTTCTGCATTGCAGGAAAAATCTTTTCTCCTGTCGCTTATCTCTTCACTGCCATCGTCAGCCATTATTCGTAAATTCTCCATAACTATATCCTGCACTTTTTCTTCCTGGTATGCTTTATTCCCCGGGTAAATCTCTGCTTCCAGGCGCTCCTTGTTTTCCACGGAGGTCTCACCTTCTGGGTACGCCTTGTTAATCC
>JAAZDH010000059.1 GCA_012512865.1 Clostridiaceae bacterium
AAATTCTAAATGAAAAGTCTTCTGTTACCGTATCAGAATTAAGGAAGCTTTTTGGCGTATCCATTGAAACAGTCCGTCGTGACCTTGAATACCTTGAGCAGCAAAATGCTTTGACGCGAGTTCATGGGGGAGCTATTTCTCGTAAAAGGTTTAATTCCTTTTCCTCACTTGGCAACAGGATAACAGAACACAAGGAAGAAAAATTATATCTCTCTAAAACAGCATCCGCATTTATAAAGGAAAATGATGTAATAGCTATTGATAGCGGCAGTACTGCTATAGAACTGGCTACCGTGATAAAGCAGTCATTCCGTCACCTTACAATTGTTACAAACTCACCCACAGTGCTGAATTTACTCGCTGAAAATGATGGTTTCACCCTTATTCAAATCGGTGGCCAATATTTAAAAAATGAGCAAGCTTTTTATGGCCATATTGCAGAAGATGTTATTCATAACCTGCACTTTCAAAAAGCTTTCATTTTCCCGTCGGCTATATCCCTGCAACAAGGTGCAGGTGACATTGTACACGAACTAGTCAATGTGCAAAAATCATATATACGAAATGCAGATGAAGTGTTTATCCTGGCAGACAGTTCAAAGTTTGAAACCTTCGCACCCATTAAACTTTGTGACCTGTTTTCCTGCTATTTGATTACAGATAATAAACTATCAAACGAAATTTATGACCTTTACAAAAAAAATCATATTAATATTATCAGATAGGAGTTTTGAAAATGAGCGAAAAAGTTTTATTGATTTTAGTTGACGGAATGCGACCGGACAGCCTTGAAGTATGCAGGCACCCATTTATAGGTAAAATGAAAGAAACAGGGAGTTATACAGGTAAAGCTCAAACAGTTATGCCAAGCGTTACGCTCCCATGCCATATGTCACTTTTCTATAGTGTTCCACCAAGCAGACACGGAATTCTAACTAACACCTATACTCCCCAGGTGCGTCCTATAAACGGCATTTGTGAACAGTTGCGTCAAAGTAAGAGAACTTGCGGTTTATTTTATAATTGGGGTGAGTTGAGAGACTTGGCAAAGCCTGGTTCCATTGCTTATAGCTGCTATATTTCAGGTCATATTTACTCCTACAAGACAACAAATGTAAAAATAACTGGTGAAGCAATTAAGTACATAAATAATTCAAATCCGGATTTTACATTCCTGTATTTAGGCTATACGGATGAGGCTGGACATGCTTATGGTTGGATGACCGAAGAATACATAAAATCAGTATATGAATCATGGGACTGTATTGAAAGGATTGTAAGTTCTATTTCTGATGATTATACAATCATGATTACTGCTGACCATGGGGGACACGACCGCGCGCATGGATGTGATATTCCGGAGGATATGACCATTCCCCTTTTCATAAAAGGAAAAGGTGTTACTCCGGCTACAGAACTTAAAAATGCGAATATAATAGATATTGCACCTACAATTACCAAACTGCTAGGTGTGGAAGCTGCAGGTGAATGGGAAGGCAAACCATTATTATGAACATTGGGTTAAGAAATCAAATCGAAACGCAAATGCACAAGAAAATTATCATATAAAACACATTCTTGGGGTATGATTGTTGTCAGAGCCAAGCTGCTCCCTTACAACAATAGAATCAAGCAAGCTTAAAGAAACTGCTATATGCCTTGTGTTTATTTATATGAAGCAAAACGCGCAAGTGCAGGAATTTAAAGTATTACAGAATGGCTGTAAATATAAAATTCTTCCTGGCTGGGCTGGTACTTCTTTTCTCTTTTTTCAAAGTTCCCGTCAAAGCGTTCAGCTTCCTGTTTGTCTATCTTCATCACGGGGCTATCATAGTAAACCCATTTCCTCCCGTCCAAAGCATTCGGCTTTAGTTCTTTTACCATCATTGCTGTCGGGTACCTTCCATCCTCAAGACTGATATTGTACTTTTTACAGCTCTTAAAGCCACGGCTTACGTAATTGCCCGGGTTTCCAAATATCACAATCACATCATAACCCAGTGCAGCCGCTTTTTCAAAAGAATACTCCATAAGCATTTTCCCATAACCCATTCTTTGAAATTCCGGGGTAATGCTAACCGGTCCAAATGTAAGGATTTCTTTTTCATTCCCGGACTCATCAACCAGTTTTGCTTTCGTGTACATGATATTCCCAATGATTTGACCATCCAATTCGATTACCAGGTCCAGCTCCGGAACAAAATCTTTATGGGATCGCATAATATGAACTAAATAGTGTTCATCGCACCCTGGGGCGTATAAATTCCAAAAAGCATTTCTTGTGATTTCTTCTACTATTCTATAATCTGCTTTTTCTTCGTTCCTAATCTTTATATTTTCATTCTTTATATTTTTGCTCATTTATTATAATACCTCCTTAAGCAATAAATGAATATGATTTGCCATTAAGCAATACGCATGCAAATGATATTTACAAATACCTTTATATTTTTCAGGGTATGAATAAATTTATAGATATCATCTTCATCTTCGAATATTCTTTGTCTACCGTTTCCTCTTATGACAATATGGTATATTCCGCTTCTGCCTTTTTTTCTTGAACATCTTGGCACTTAAAATCACCTCTATAGTATTTAACGTACGCTCTCGAAAAGTCGGAGAGCTTGATTTTCATATATTTGAAGGTTCCGCATTTCTGCTTCCCCTCAAACTATTACCTTAAACTGGTATAAAATTTTCCAGCTAAAATTACCATATATATGC
>JAAZDH010000060.1 GCA_012512865.1 Clostridiaceae bacterium
AATTAATTACATACAATTATTATTCCACTTTCGGGGATATTATTACACGTGACACGGGGACAGGGGTATTGTCACCCTCAAATCTTCCCCGCCTTGTCGAAGGGGTAATACCTGAAAATAACCCTTCCTATCACTTTTTTCTTATTTATCGGGCCTATGCTCCTGCTATCCAGGCTTGCATGGGGAAGCCGGTTATCCCCAAGCACGTAGACACAATCCGGGGGAACCGTAAAGCTGCTGTATTCAGGGTTTATCCCCTCGGTAACGCTTCCATTTATATAATCTTCCTTGACTTCTTCACCGTTGACATAAAGCTTTCCATCCTTTATTTCCACCTTGTCATTCCCCATGGCTACGATTCTTTTTACCACGTAATCCTTGCCCTCTTCCAGGTATTCGGGAATATATAATGTAACCAAGTCTCCCCTTTTAAGCTTGTTTAGCCTGGGAGTTATTTTCTCCACTATCAGCTGTTCACCGTGGTTCAAGGTGGGCAGCATCGAATTGCCATCCACGATAGTCCTTTGGGCAACAAAAGTGACAATGAACAAACCTATAAAAACAGCCAGCAATATATGAACTGCCCAATCAATAATCTCTTTTGCCATACGTTTTTCCAGCATAAAATCACTCCATCACTCCTGTTACCCTGAAGGCCTTCTTACGGTTCTTCTTTCCTGGATTGTCATCTCTTACACAATCATTCTTATTCTATTTATAATCTTTTTATTATTTTACACCATCGCCTTTATATGCAATTCCTTGAGTTGCTTGTCGTCCACATTGCCCGGTGCATTTGTCAAGGGGCATGATGCATTCTGGATCTTGGGAAATGCAATCACGTCCCTTATGGAACTCTTTCCGGCCATCAGCATGATGAGCCTGTCAAAACCAAAAGCCATGCCCCCGTGGGGAGGTGTTCCATACTTGAAAGCCTCCAGCAGGAATCCAAACCTTTCCTGTGCCTGCTCCTGGCTAAATCCCAGTAATTTAAACATCCTTGACTGTATCTCCCGGCTATGTATCCTTATGCTTCCTCCTCCAAGCTCAACACCATTCAGCACAAGGTCATAAGCTTTTGCCCTAACCCTGCCCGGGTCGGTTTCCAAGTACTGCACATCCTCGTCCATCGGTGAAGTAAACGGATGGTGCCTGGCTTCCCAGCGTTTCTCCTCCTCGTTATACTCAAGGAGCGGGAACTCTGTTATCCATACAAATCTATATTCATCCTTGTTTATGATATCAAGCCTTCTTGCCAGTTCCAGCCTTAATTGTCCTAAAACATTCCACACGATCTCGTTCTTGTCTGCTGCAAAACATATTAAATCGCCCGGCTCAGCCCCTACCCTTTCCAATATGGCTTTTATTTCTTCCCCGCTTAAATACTTGGTTATGGCAGACTTAAGCTCATTTTCCTCCACAACAATCCATGCCATTCCTTTTGCCTTGTTTTCCTTTGCAAAGTCAACCAGGCTATCTATCTCGCGCCTGCTGAATTTTCTTCCACAGCCCTTGGCATTAATGGCCCTGACGCTTCCACCCTTTTTTACTGGCTCGGAAAATACGTTGAAACTACTGTTTTCCACTATATCCGACACATTAACGATTTCCAGTCCGAACCTCATGTCGGGTTTATCCGTACCAAACCTGTCCATGGCCTCCTGGTATGACATCCTTGGAAAAGGCTCGCTGAACTCTATTCCAAGAATATCCCTGAAAGCCTTTTTCACAAATCCTTCATTTACCATGATGACATCATCCGCATCCACGAAAGACATCTCGACATCAAGCTGTGTAAATTCCGGCTGCCTATCTGCCCTCAAATCCTCATCCCTGAAACACCTTACTACCTGGTAGTATTTATCGAAGCCGGATACCATGAGAAGCTGCTTGAAAAGCTGGGGAGACTGGGGCAGGGCAAAAAATTTCCCGGGATGTACCCTGCTGGGCACAAGGTAATCCCTTGCCCCCTCGGGAGTACTCCTGGTTAGCATCGGTGTCTCGATTTCCAGGAATCCAAGGGAATCGTAATAATCACGGGCAAGCTTGGCCACCTTGTGCCTTAATATAATATTTCTTTGCATATCAGGCCTTCTCAAGTCAAGATACCTGTATTTAAGCCTTAAAAGCTCGTTGGCTTCCGAGTTTTCCTCGATGTACAAGGGCGGTGTTTCAGAAACATTCAAAATCCTTAATTCTTCCACCTTAAGCTCGATTTCGCCGGTATCTATCTTTGGATTAACGGTTTCAGGATCCCTTTTGACAACCGTGCCGACCACTGCTATGACATACTCAGACCTTAAGCTTTCTGCCCTTCTGAACACTTCCGCGTCACTGTCCTGGTGAAATACAACCTGGAGTATACCGGACCTGTCTCGTAAATCAATGAATATTACTCCTCCCAAATCTCTCCTTTTGTGGGTCCAGCCCATTACCGTAACTTTTTTTCCTACATCCGATAATCTCAAGTCATTGCACATATGGGTTCTTTTTAAGCCGCGAATCGTTTCTTCCATATTATTCCTCCGTTCTTACCTGGTTTCTTGCTTTTTAGTTTATTAAACTCAAAACGCGAGAGCCGTTGCCTTGTCTACCAGTCACAAGAACCGTCCCTCCGGTTGGGTTATGAACTTAAAAACCATGAGAACCGTCCCCTTGGTTTGTTTAACCTGTTTTCTTTAACCTGTTTACTATGGAGTCCAGGCTTACATCCTTCTCCTCCCCGGTTTTCATATTTCTTAAGACTGCCTTGTTGCTCTCTATCTCATTGTCTCCTATTACCACAACATAAGCAGCTTCAATTTTATCAGCATATTTCATCTGTGCCTTAAGACTTCTTCCCATGACATCCTTTTCCGCGTTTATTCCCGCATTTCTCAGCTGGTACACAAGTTTTTCGGCAAATATATCGGCAGTTTTGCCTATTGGCGCAATAAATATGTCAACACCATCCGGTTTTGGCACCTCGATTCCCTGGTTCTCCATTTCCATGAGGAGCCTTTCCATCCCCAGGGCAAATCCTATACCGGGTACATCCTGGTCGCTAAATAACCCCACAAGCCCGTCATACCTTCCGCCCCCGCATATGGTTGCCTGTGCACCCACGTTCGGGGATATAAACTCGAAAACAGTCCTTGTATAATAGTCAAGGCCCCTTACCATATTTTTATCCACGTAATAACCTATTCCAATATTATCAAGCCTTTCCCTCAAACCGTCAAAATGGGACTTGCACTCATCGCACAAATTATCCAGCAAGGCCGGGGCATCCTTGAGATGCTGCCTGCACTTTTCATTCTTGCAATCTAGTATTCTCAGGGGATTCCTTTCAAACCGGTTCCTGCAGTCAATGCATAAGTTCTCCAACAAGGGTGTTAAAAATTCCTTGAGCTCTTGTACGTATTCTCTCCGGCAAGCAGGACAGCCCAGGCTGTTGATATTGAGTTCTATACCTTTTAATCCAAGCCTTTTAAATAACATGTCAGCCATGCTTATTACTTCAACATCCACTGAAGGACCGGGTGCTCCAAACACTTCTATTCCAAACTGGTTGAATTCCCTGTATCTTCCCTTTTGCACGTTTTCATGCCTGTAGGCCGTAATGATATAGTATAATTTCATGGGGTGAGCCAAATTAGCCATGCCATGCTCCACGTAACTTCTCACTATACCTGCTGTGCCTTCCGGCCTTAGAGTTATACTCCTGCCTCCCTTATCCAGGAAAGTATACATTTCTTTTTGCACGATATCCGTTGCATCCCCCACACCCTTTTGAAATAGCTCCGTATGTTCAAAAACAGGAGTTCGTATTTCACCGTAACCGAAATTCCTGCATAATTCTGCTATAATCTTTTCCACGTACTGCCATTTATAAACTTCCCACGGGAGAATATCCCGTGTCCCCTTTGGAGATTGTACTGCCATTTTTAACCTTCCTCTCGCTATAATCTTATTATTCACCCTAGTCTTCCTTACCGCTTTAATTTTTCTTTTTATTTTTATCTTTCTTTTTTACTTTTATCTTTTTTTGCATTAACCCTTCTTTTTGTTTTAACCTTTCTTTTTGGCCTTAACCTCTCTTTTTTGCTTTAATCCTTCTTTTTTGCTATAGCATTCTTTTGCTTTACCTTTCTTTTTGTTTTAATTTTTCTTTTTGACCTGCATTTAAAACATTTTACTATAATCTAGCATACACAATTTTTACTATTATACTACAATAATTCACAAAGCCATAGCAATTTAAATAATTTTTTGAATAGCAATAAAAATTATAAAAAAGATGTTATTTCTAGAAATAGTATGCTCTATCTAGAAATAACATGCTATAGCTAGAAAAAAGAAGCTTTTTCTAGCTGTACCGGCTGTAAATCATGGCATGGTGCTTTTCATACGTTGTTTTTTATTTTTTGCTTGCACCTGCCTGCGCCAGTTGATTACTCCGCTGCTTTAAAATTGTATATGGGGCGTATGATATCCGTTATCTCAACCGTATCCTGCACATTTTCAATTATCTCATCCATTGATTTATAAGCAAGGGCGCATTCATCCAGCGTATCCTTGTTCACGGTGGTGGAATAAATGCCCTTCATGGTCTCCCTGAACTCATCCAGGCTTATCAACTCTTTTGCCTTTCTCCTGCTCATTATTCTCCCTGCACCATGGGGAGCCGAGTAATTCCAGTCTTCATTGCCCTTGCCAATGCCAAGCAGGCTTCCATCCCTCATGTTGATGGGAATAATCACCTTTTCCCCCCTGCGAGCGGATATGGCTCCTTTACGCAAGACCATGTCATCAAGATTTATATAATTATGTATCACCGTAAACTGCTCTTCAATATCAAACCCCATCCTCGCAGCTATTTCGTCAACGATGGCCTTGCGGTTATATGCCGCATATTCCTGGACAATTCTCATATCATGGAGGTAAGCATCAAAATCTTCGCCTTCCAGGCATGCCAACTGGCGGGGCAAACCGGGCTTGCTTTTTGAAGCAAGCTCCTGGTAATACCGGCAAACCTGGTTTCCAAGGTGCCTGCTGCCGGAATGCACCACAAAGTACAAGCCATTGCTGTTCCCGCTCCTGTTTACCTCTATGAAATGGTTTCCTCCTCCAAGGGTTCCTACGCTGAGCCTTGCCCTTTTCATGTTTACATGATTCTTGCACAACAGGTTTTCAATACGGGTATAATCCAGGTACTTGTGAGGTGTACTCCTGGTATTGAAACCGGAAGGTATAAATTTATGAATCAACCTGTCCAGCTTATCCAGGTCAACTTCCTTTTGGGCAAGCTTTATAACCTCCATGCCGCATCCGATATCCACACCCACCAGGTTTGGCACAACCTTATCCTTTATGGTCATGGTTGTGCCTATCGTGCACCCGATCCCTGCATGGACATCCGGCATTACCCTTATAATGCTGGATTGCACAAACTCTTGCTCGCACAGTTCCATTACCTGGGATTTTGCCTTGTCCTCAATATTGGTGGTGAACACTTTCGCAGTATTATACCTGCCCTTTATTTCAAGCATGTTTTCACCCCCGGGACTATCCCAGCCTGCTTTGTATTACTTCCACCAAATCCTCGGCTTTCCTCTTTATATAGTTTATTTCCTTTCCCTCTATCATAACCCTGATTAACGGCTCTGTCCCTGAAGGCCTTATCAGCATCCTTCCTTCCCCGTTAAATTCCTCTTCCAGGTGCCTGCACATATCTGCAATTATTTCATCTTCAAGATACTTATGCTTGTTTTCAGCCCGCACCCTGGCATTTTTCAAAACCTGCGGGAATACTTCCATTACGGATGCCAGCTCCGACAGGGATTTCCCGGTTATTTTCATTACCCTTAGCAATTGAAGGGCGGTTACAATTCCATCTCCCGTTGTATTGTGCTCAAGGAATATCACGTGCCCGGATTGTTCCCCTCCCAGGCTGTACCCGTTATTCAACATTTCTTCAAGTACATACCTGTCGCCAACCCGTGTTTTCACAACGTTTATACCTTCTCTCCTTGCCATTACGTCAAAACCCATGTTTGTCATAACCGTGGCAACTATGGTATTCTTCGCAAGCCTGCCTTCCTTTTTCATCTGCAGCCCCGTTATTGCCATCACCTGGTCTCCATCCACCATGTTGCCGCGTTCGTCAACGGCAATAACCCTGTCCGCATCACCGTCAAAGGCAAGACCTATATCAGCGCCGCACTCCGTTGTAAATTTTCTTATGCTGCCGCAATCGGTAGAGCCACACCCGAGGA